>DAOWFY010000126.1 GCA_030637775.1 bacterium
AATGTATTAAACCTTGCAATGGCTACAGAGACAAAACTTATCTATGCCTCCTCGGCGGCGGTCTATGGCAATGGACCGATACCAATGAAAGAGGATCGAAAACTTTCTCCTTTAAATTCCTATGCCTCCTCCAAATGTATGATCGATAAGTTAGCAGAAAAGACAATGAAAGAAAAAAATATCTCAATCATAGGATTGCGCTATTTTAATGTCTATGGTCCAAAAGAAGCGCATAAGGGTAAGTCGGCGAGTATGATCTGGCAACTGTCCAGAACAATAAAAGAAAAAAGGGTCCCCCGAATTTTCAAAGATGGGGAGCAGTCAAGGGACTTTATCTATGTTAAGGACGTTGTCTCGGCAAATATAAGAGCAATGGAAAGCAAAGAGAGGGGTATCTTTAACATCGGCACCGGTAAATCGGTGACCTTTAACAGAATTATTAAGATTCTAAATGAAATCTTTGGCACCTCCTTTCGACCAGAGTACTTTGATAATCCCTACAATTTCTATCAGAACCATACCCAGGCAGATACAAATCTTTCCTCCAAAATTTTAAAGTGGAAAAGCAGATTCTCCATTGAGGATGGAATCAAAGACTATTTTCCCTCCATAAAAATATGAAAGAGAAAGAGATAGTCCGTTTTGGGGTATCATTGGAAAAAGAACTTTTGCGGAGGTTCGACTCCCTTACCGGAGAGAAAAAGTATCCTAATCGTTCTGAGGCAATCAGGGATTTAATCAGGGAGAACTTAGTCAAGAGGGAATGGATAAAGGGCGAAAAGGTGGCCGGCGTCATCACCCTTGTTTATGACCATCACAAAAGGGAGCTGGTAAATACCTTAACCGATATCCAGCATCATTTTCATGAACTCATCATTTCCACCCAGCATATCCATTTAGATGAGGATAACTGTCTTGAGGTTGTGGTGGTAAAGGGAAAACCAAAGGAGGTCGGAAGTCTTGCCGACAGGCTTAAAGCCACCAAAGGCGTTAAGCACAGTTTCTTAATCATGACCACCATCGGAAAACAGATTTGACATTTAAGATTTTTTTGTTAAAATTTTTTTACTCTTTAGTAGCACGAAATTAAAAAATGTGCTATTATAAATGTAGAATAAAAATACCAGAATCAATCAGAGGGAGAAAGGAGGTGATGATTAAAATATTGAAAATTAAAAATGCAGAAGGCAGCCTCACTCAAAAGCAAGGACTGCCTTCCGCTGGTACTCAGGTAGAAAATCCACCTAAGTCCGGTAATATTATACCGCATCTGGACTTAGGTGGCAACAGAAAAATTGAAAGGAGATGAAAATGTTGTCATTTAAGAGGTTAGCAGTTTTGGTAGTAGGGATTTTTCTAACTGTCCT
Organism: bacterium; assembly: GCA_030637775.1. Classification (GTDB taxonomy): domain Bacteria; phylum Ratteibacteria; class UBA8468; order UBA8468; family UBA8468; genus DAOVGU01. The sequence goes on from DAOWFY010000126.1 coordinate 1,368, forward strand.
TGTCCAAACTGCCCTGGCTGAAGAAAAAGAGGAAAAGGAAAAAGTCTTTAAGTTAGGAGATGTAGTAGTTACTGCCACTCGTTATGAGAAGGCGGTTGAGGATGCACCGGGAAGTGTTGTTGTAATTAGTAAGGAGGAAATAGAAAAATTCCACCTTGTAGGTGTGGATGAGGCGATTAAATTCTCCCCGGGGGTACACAGCCGCAGGTCAAAGGGACGCTGGTCTATCGGTGGAGGATTTTCTCTAAGGGGCTTTGACGATTATAAGCGTTGCCTTGTTTTGGTAGATGGACAGGAAAGACAGGACTACGATACCATTCCCATCGAGATAATTGAAAGGATTGAAGTTGTAAAGGGTCCTTTCTCCGCCTTATATGGCGACAAAGCTCTTGGGGGAGTGGTAAATATCATTACCAAAACTCCGGAGGAAAGAATACTTCAATTGGATGCCGGGGTAGAATCGTATAATACAGGGGTCTACAAACTCCTTTATGGTGATAAGACTGGTAAGTTAGATTTCCTGTTTTCTGTTCAAAAAAGTAAGTCGGATGGATATGTAAGTAACCTTTATACGGTCAAAGAGTATATCGGTAAGAGCGCTGCTACGGCAACGGTGACTGGCTGGGAAAAGACCAAGGATAAATATGGAGATACATGTTATCTGGTAGGAGACAAGGGAAATAACTGGATGGAAAACGACCATTACAACCTAAAACTTGGTTATGAGCTCTCTCCCGAGGCAAAGCTCGGACTACAATTTTATTATAAGGATTACAACTATGGATATAAGAATGGAGAAAGTTACCTTATAGATACCGCTACCGGCAATGTGATTCAGCCTGCTGTCGGTGAGAGTACCGTCGTGGAAATCAGTCCCGGCGGCACAAAACTCAAGGTATATGGTACAGGATTTGAATCCAGTTATGGTGGTGGACCAGGCTATGGCTCCACCCTCTCCTATGACCAAGAACTTACCGAGAGAGTAACCATCGGTACCAAGCTCGGCTGGGATACCTATGACCACTGGTATGCCGATGCATACGATAATTACTCCACCACTGTATACAATAGACTCTGGACAGGCTTGCAGTCAACGATTGACCTTACTGATAAGCATATCCTTACAACCGGTCTAGACTGGCGAGATGAGGATGTAAATTGCGAGAAGTGGGAACTATCTGACTGGAAGGATGTCAAGAGCAAAACGACGTTAAACTTGGAAATGTCCGGTAAGGTCAATAGCTGGGGAATCTATCTTCAGGACGAGTGGAAGATCTTAGAAAACTTAAGCCTTTTTTCCGGGGGCAGGTATGATAAGTGGGGAACCTCGGATGGAAAAAATTCTTACTGGAATTCGGCAACGGACAGCTACATCAGTGAATCCTTCTCCAGTAACAGCGAAGATAGTTTCAATCCTAAATTGGCAGCAGTTTATAAACCGAAAGAAAAAACTACTCTTCGCTCTTCAATTGGCACAGCATTTCGTGGTCCAGAGGCAACCAATCTCTATAAGGACTGGTACTACTATGGCAAGCTTTATCGGGGTAATCCAGAACTTAAACCGGAAAAGAACCAGGCCTGGGAGATAGGGATTGACCAGAAATTATGGAAGGGTGCAAAGGGAGGAATAACCTACTTTGATAACAGAATGGATGACTATATCTGCCGAAGGACACTTACAGATAGCGAGGTTGATGAATACAATAGCACCTATGGAACAAGCTACGACTATGAAAAGATTACCCAATACGACAATGTCGCCGAGGCAAAGAGTGCAGGAGTTGAAATAGGTCTTGAGCAGAAATTACCGGCAGGCTTTTCTATCTTTACAAACTGGACCTATAATGAAACAGAGGTTCTGAAGAACCCTGCCAATCCAGACTCAGTGGGGAAGCATCTGACATATGTCCCGGAGAATATCTTTAATACCGGGCTTAACTACACCAAAGAATTTGCTAAGAAGAGAAAACTTTCGGTCAGTTTGACTGGCCGATATGAGGACAAGGTATACACCAAAGATGATAACTCAGATATTTATGACGGTGCCTATGGAGGGTATGAGGATTACTTTGTGGCAGATTTTAAACTAACATATGCCTTCGGAAAAAATTACGAGTTGATGTTTACGGTGGATAATCTCTTTGACGAAGAGTATTATCAATACTACAAGTCGCCGGGGCGAACCTTCGGATTGATGACAAGAATTAAGTTCTGAGAAAAAACATATTATGAATGGAAGAATTAAGTGGCTGGGTATAATTTTACTCATTATCCTGGCCACTTTTTCTTCCTATGCTTTGAGTTTACGGCGAGAAAACCTTGTAACCAACACCCTCCCCCTTACCCCCTCCCCTCAAGGGAGGGGTAAAGAGGGAATAGAAAGAATCATTTCTTTGTATAGTGCCGCTACCCAAATACTCTATGATCTGGGTATGGCAAAGAGAATCGTTGGAGTGAATCGTAGCAGTAGCAACCCTCCTGGTGCAGAAAAGAAGGTACAGTTAGGACGTGGTTTCGGCCATATCAATATTGAGATGGTTATGGCTTTAGAGCCGGATATAGTATTTGCCTGGAGGCCAGACGGTAAAGTTCTTAAAGAAAAGGGAATTCCTGTATTTGTGCGCGATAGTGATACCTGCGATATAAAGAGAGTAATCGGCTTGGTAAGGGATATTGGAAAGGTTGTGGGAAAAGAAGTTCAAGCCGAAGAGATTGCTTATCATATGCAGGAAAGGATAGACAAAATAAAGAAAAAAACTGCATATATTCAGTCTAAACCGCTGGTCTATTTTGAATCAGGCTCTCTGGGACACACAAGAGGTCCTGGTTCCCTCACCTATGATTTAATTACTCTTGCTGGAGGAGAAAATATAGCCAATGACAAATTGGTTGCTTTTCCTCTTCTGAGCAATGAGTATATCATTACTAAGAATCCAGAGATTATTATTGTGGAGGAATATGGCGCCTCCATTGAAAAGAGAATTGAAGAGATAAAGGGAAGAGATGGTTGGCAGGAGATTAAAGCAATCAAGAACAACAAAATATTCAGAAGTCCTGTCTATTATACCGATTACGCTCCAAGATGCATTGAGGGATTGGAGCAGTTTGCCAAATGGTTCCATCCTGAGATATTCAAAGAATGAAGGCCAAAGAATTTATTGCTAAAAGGCAATTTAAGTGGAGCCTAATTCTTATAGCTCTAATCGTCGGTTTATTAATGAGTATGATCTTTGCCCTAACTATCGGTTCAACTCCCATTCATCCTTTTGTGATAGCCAAGATACTTTTATCTAAAATAGTAAATCTCACCAAGGATTGGCCAGGATATTTTGAATCAATAGTAATTGGGGTCAGGCTTCCCAGAATTTTGTTGGGAGCCCTTGTGGGGGCGGCCTTAGGAATTGCCGGTTGTAGTATGCAGGGAATGTTCAGGAATCCGATGGCTTCCCCTTATGTTACAGGAATTGCCTCGGGGAGTGCATTTGGCGCCTCTTTGGTGATAGCTTTGGGGTTAGGGTGGGGATGGGTTGGACCCTCAGCATTTATATTTTCTGTCTCTACTGCATTTTTAGTCTATTTTATCGCGAAGACAAGAGGGAAAATTCCCGTGGGGACATTACTCTTAACCGGAATTGCTATCTCACTTTTCTTCTCTGCTTTAGTCTCCTTTACTCAGTATGTTGCCGGGGAAAGGCAGCTACGCCAGATTGTTTTCTGGCTTATGGGTGGATTGTGGGCAAGCAACTGGAATAAGGTACTCAGTTCTTTCCCCTTAATTCTTTTAGGAAGTATCGGAATATCATTTTTCAGTCGGGATTTAAATCTTCTCCTTACTGGTGAGGAATCGGCATTGGATTTAGGTGTTGGGGTGGAGAATGTAAGAAAAATGGTTCTTGTCTTGGCCTCTTTAATTACGGCAAGTGCTGTAGCCGCCTGTGGCATAATTGGATTTGTGGGCTTAATCATTCCCCACATCATGAGGATTTTGGTTGGACCCGACCATCGGATACTTCTACCCTCTTCTTTCTTAGGAGGAGCGATATTCTTAATCTGGACAGATACGCTTGCCCGCAGAATCATTGCCCCTACAGAACTGCCAGTAGGGATTATTACCGCAATTTTGGGAGTGCCATTTTTCCTCTTTCTTCTCCGTAAGAGAAAGAGGCAAATAGGATTTTAATGAAACTCAAAGTTAAAAAGGTAAGTTTCTCCTACGATAGCGTAGAGGCATTAGAGAACATTTCTTTTGAATTAGAGCAAGAGGAAATTTTAGGAATAGTTGGACCCAATGGGTCGGGTAAAACCACTCTTCTCAGGTGTATCAACCGGGTGCTAAAGCCAAAGACCGGAGTCGTATTCCTTGATGAGGTAAACCTATCCTTAATAAGACAAAAGGAGATCGCCAGGAGAATAGGGGTTGTCCCACAAAATTCCACAAACAGATTTCCCTTTACCGTCT
>DAOWFY010000042.1 GCA_030637775.1 bacterium
AAAGAGTCCCCTGACCCATCGGGTCGAAAAATAGTTTCAATTGTTATTGAATCCGATGGTAAGGATGAGGGGGTTTCCTTAAAAATGATTGACTGGAAAGAAACTCCTCCCGAGGTTATTAGAGACCGTATTCGGGAAGCAGGCGTTGTTGGTCTTGGCGGAGCAGCCTTTCCTACAGCGGTTAAACTTTCTCCTCCAAAAGAAAAGAAGATCGATACCGTGATCCTCAACGGCTGTGAATGTGAACCATACCTTACGGCTGACTATCGGTTGATGGCAGAAAAACCAAAAGAGATTCTGGAAGGTTTTCAAATTATCCTTAAGATTTTAGGGGTTAAGAAAGGCTATATCGGGATTGAAGATAATAAGTTAGAGGCAATAAAGCAGTTTAAAGTTGAGAGTTTAAAGTTGAGGGTTCCAATGGAAGTTATCGTTCTTCCAACAAAATATCCGCAAGGGGCGGAGAAGCAATTGATCAAAGCAATTACCAATCGAGAGGTTCCTCCTGAGGGGCTGCCAATGGATATAGGAGTGATTATGCAAAATGTCTCTACCGCTTTAGCCATCAAAGAAGCGGTCGTTGATGGCAAAGCACTTGTTGAAAGGGTTGTTACAGTTAGTGGACCAGCTGTTGTGAATCCAGGCAATTTCCGAGTAAGGATTGGCACTCCAATCTCTGAATTGATTAGTGCGGCTGGAGGCTTTCCTGCTGATAGCGAAAGAATTATTATCGGTGGACCGATGATGGGAATTGCTCAATGGACAACGGAGATTCCGGTAACAAAGGGAACGACGGGAATTTTACTTTTGCCAAGGGACAAATTCCTAAATAAAGAAACAGAGCCCTGCATCCGGTGTGGGAAATGTGTAGAGGTCTGCCCAATGAACCTTTTAGTCTCTGAAATTGGAAGATATGCGGAGAATAGAGATTGGGCCTCGGCCGAAAGATTAAATGTTTCCGACTGTATGGAATGCGGTATCTGCGCCTATGTCTGCCCGGCAAAGAGACCTATAGTTCAATATATCAAATGGACAAAAACGCAGGCAAAGGGGTCAGGTCTCCACAGTTGACAAAATTATGAAAGAGAGATTATTTTCATTAGCAATTAGTCCTCATATCAGCTCTGGAGAGACAACGGCAAAAATTATGTGGAGCGTGATAATCGCGCTTTTGCCGGCATCCTTTGCGGGAATCTACCTTTTTGGGATTCATACCTTCTATATTATCCTCACCGGTGTCATCGCCGCGATAAGTACGGAAGGGCTGTTTCAATTTGTAACTCGGAGAAAAATCAGGATTTTTGACGGCAGTGCCGTTGTTACCGGAATGCTTTTAGCGCTTATCCTTCCGCCAGCCGTTCCTCTCTGGATACCGGCTCTGGGTAGTTTTTTTGCCATATTTTTGGCTAAGGAACTCTTCGGTGGTCTGGGGCATAATATCTTTAATCCGGCTTTGGCTGGTCGGGCAATTCTTCTTGCTTCCTTCCCGCTAATGATGACCTCCTGGGTATCTCCATTCGATGCGATAAGCTGCGCTACCCCTTTAGCAATTGTTAAGGATAACCTTATCTCTACTCCCCTTCCCTCTTATTTTAATCTTTTTGTAGGAACAAGAGCCGGTTGTCTCGGAGAAACAAGCGTTTTAGCACTTCTTGCCGGAAGCATTTTTCTCTTCTTAAGAAGAATTATCTCCTGGCAGATACCCGTAACTTTTATTGCAACCGTTGGTCTCTTCTCCTTTTGCTCGGGAAAGGACCCTCTTCTTCAGATTCTCTCCGGTGGTCTCATTTTAGGTGCCTTCTTTATGGCGACCGACTATACTACCAGCCCAATTACAAAAAAAGGGCAAATCATCTTTGGTCTCGGTTGTGGTGCGATTACCTCTTTAATCAGATTTTGGGGAGGCTACCCTGAGGGTGTCTGCTATGCCATTTTGTTTATGAACTGTTTAGTACCTCTAATTGATAAACATACCTTACCGAAAAGATTTGGAGAAAAAGGGGTCAGGTCTCAACATTTGACAAAATGAAGAGAGAGTTGGTTAAATATGGCGCTTTGCTCATGGGAGTTTGCGCCTGTTCTGGACTTTTATTAACCGCGGTCTATAAACTAACCGAAAAAAGGATCAGAGAACAAAAACTTTTAGAGGAAAGATTAGCCTCGCAGGAGGTTCTTCCCGATGCAACAACCTTCAAGAAAGAGACCAGAAAAGGAGAAACGATTGAGATTGGTTCAAGGAATGGAAAAAAGATTGGAGAGGTTTATCTGGTTACAACCCGCGGTTATAGCGGAGAGATTAAGTTAAAAGTGGGAGTTGATTTGGAAGGAAAGATTACCGGAATAAAAATCTTAGAATCCCTGGAGACTCCAGGTTTAGGAGCAAAGATTAAGGAGAAAAAATTCTTAGAGCAGTTTAGGGGAAAGGACAGGGATAAACTTTATTTAAGAAAGAAAATACCTTCCGGAGATATTGACTCCATCACCGGTGCCACCATCTCCTCTGCTGCCGTCATCGATGCCATCAGAGAAAAACTTTCTTCTCCTTAATCATAACCTATATTCAATTATCGCTAAGTAGATGCCGGCTGCATTTTCAGGAGGAACTTTATTTCTCAATTACCCACTTATGAAAGTCTTTATAAATATTTTTTTATTTCCTTCTCATTATCCTTTCTCCAATAATTGATAAAAGTCTGCTTTTTCCAACTCTTTTCTAAGATTCTTCTCTTCTTCTTTGTTTAAATTAAGTCCGGGCAATCTATTTCTGCCACAGTCAAAGCCAGCCATTTTTATCGCTACTTTCAAGGAATCTTTTCTATATTTAAGCAATATCCTGATAATTCTATTTAATTTATACTGTATCTTTTGAGAAGCAAAAATATTACCTTCCAGGAATTTTTTGTACATGTTGACAAAAGCCAAAGAAAAAATATTCTGGGTGGAACCGATATTGCCACCTGCCCCCATCACCAGAGCCGGCAAAGCTATCTCGTCCGGACCAGATAATACAAGTAATTTTCCTTTTGTAGCCTCGATAATATTTCTCATCTCGTAGAGGTTGTAGGAGGTAAATTTCATTCCCACAATATTTTTCAGTTTAAAAAGGCGAAGAAAATTATCAAGCGTGATATTTCCCTCTACCATCCCGGGCATATTATAAATAAAGAGAGGCAAAGAAGTTGATTGACAAATGCTCTTGTAATGCTGATAGGTGGATTCAAAGCCTTCGCTGTAGACAATAGGCGGAAGGGAACTGATGGCATCTGCCCCTATCCTTTCGCTATATTTTGCTAACTCACAACAAACATTTGTGGAATTATCCCCAATATGGACAATAATCTCAGCCTTTCCTTTAACCGCTTCTACATAGGTCTTAATTATTTCTTTCCTTTCTTCCACAGATAAAATTAATCCCTGGCCGGTATTACCGCAGAGATAAAATCCGGTAACTCCGTTTTTTAGGTGAAACTCCACCATCTTTGGAATCACCCCATAATTAACCGAACCATCTTTTTTAAAAGGAGTTAAGGAAGCCGGATAAACCCCTTTAAAAATTCTAATGTCCATTTTTCTGTTTGACCAGCAAAGCCGTGGGGCCTAAGATTTCCTTGATAAAGCTCTCTTTTCCTTCCTGGATGTGAAGACGAATGGCTAATTCTGCTTTATCCGGGCCTTTGTTTTCTAATGCTTTAAGTATTTCTTCATGAGGAAAGTGGAATTTCCTCTTCTTAAATTCTTTTTTCTGAGTCAACCGAAAACTTAAGGTAATAAGATGGAAGTTATTGATAACCTTCCTTAAGCGGTTGTTTCCGCATTTTTCCACAATCTTTTGATGGAAGGCAAGATCAACTTTCTCAACCTCGGAAAGGGTGACATTTTTTGATTCTGTGATGCGTTTGAGGTTCTGGCACAGACCCTTCAATTCATCAATAGTTTTTTCATCAATTTCAGCAGCTAAGAGTCGGGCGGCAAGACCTTCCAGGACAGCCCGCAGGTCATAAATCTCAATGAGTTCCTTTAAGGACGGCTCTTTCAGGGTTATTCCTTTTTTATGTCTTCTTTCTAAGAGACCTTCCTCCTCCAAATGGGAAAGCACTTCTCTGATTGGGGTGCGACTTACTCCCAATTGATGAGCAATTTTCTCCTCACTTAAAGGATTATGAGAAGAACCTTCTTTTACTACAATTTTTCTTACTTTTTCTAAAAGGTTGTTCTTCATTATTCTTAGTATACCATATTTTTCTGTTGTATACAATTATACTTCAAAAAATAGAAATGTCAAGGAAGTTGAATTGAATGGGCTTTGGTAGGAGGAACCGGGATAAGCTTACGATAGACATCCATTGTTTTCTGACTTCCAGGTTTTCAAAAGAAAGCTGACCTGTTTGTGTATCTATCAGTCCGACTTCTTCTCCTTCTTCAAGAAAGGCGCCTTTAATGGTAATGTCCGACTGGATGGCTATGGCATCATAGTCCACAAGATAGCCCTCCCTGACAGCCCGCTCATAATCATACGTAAAGACAATCTTCTTGAAAAAAGCAGTAGTGTGGAATGCCGGTGTAGCTGTGAGGCCAATTTTTATCCCATCGAAATGCATCAACACCTCACGCCATTTGCTTTCTTCTCGGGCGGTGTATCCTCGGTGGCACTCATCGGCAATGATGACATCAAAGGCGTGGATTGGGATATCCAGTTTGGAGGCATCAGAATCGTCATCCTGGTCCCCGGACGAGGA
>DAOWFY010000072.1 GCA_030637775.1 bacterium
ACCCCCAGCGAGAGAATGAAGAAGGTAATTGTGGCTAAGGAAGGGTCATAGAGGTCAAAATCGCCAAAGGAATGAATAAGAAATCCAAAGATGGATAAGGACAAGCCTAAGAGAATTAAGGATTTTCCCTTTTGGGTAATCTTTTTTACCGCTACCCGGAAAAAATTCCACCATATCCAGAGAAAGAGAAGAAGTCCAAAAATCCCACTCTCCACCCAAACCTCTAAAAAATTATTATGGGCGTGCTGGGTCTCCATGGTATAGGCAAGTTTATATCTGGCAAATCTGCTTCCAAAGGTACCGGGACCACTGCCAAAAAATGGTCCTTCCTTAATCATCCGCAAACTGGCAGTCCAGTAGCCAAGTCTGTCCTGGAAAGCAGAAGGATGGGGTAGCCCCTCAAACTTAAAGAACAAAAAGAAAATAAGAAGAGAAAGGGAAAGAAACAGACCGCCAAAGAAGAGTATTTTTTTTCTTTCCTTGAAAAAATAGAAAATAAGAAAGAACCCAAGAATAAAGACTAAACTGATCCAACCGCCAACCGATCTTGTATAAAAGAGACAGAGAAGCAAAAGTGCACAAATTGCCAGAAAGCCAAATCGGGAGAAAAAAGTCTTCCTTTCCATTGCCATAACTAAGCCTATGGGGAAAAGCATAATCAGGTAGCCGGCTAAGATATTGGGATAAACGTAGGTAGAAAAGACACGATTGGACGAGAGTCTTGCTAAAAGAGCCTGCGGTAATTCATCCATCCGATAATGGACAGCAATAAATTCCCTGGTTGCCTCCAACCCCCAGAAGTATTGGTAGATTCCATAAAGAGAGACCAGGGTCGCCGAAAATAAAAGGATAACCAGAAAACCCTTGACCTCTTTTTCTTCAATATTATTGACCACCAGCCAATAAAGAAGAAAATAACTGATAAATTGAAGTGAAAGGTGTAGAGAAAGGTAGTGGCTGGAAGAAAAAGAGCTGCCAACGAGGAGAAGGAGAAGGAAGAGGAAAATGGGAAGGTCCGAAGGGCTTCTCAAGAGAGGAAAAGTTTCTCCCTTCCGGCAGAAAAGATTAAACAACCAGAGTAGCACCAGAAAGACAACTACCAATTGAAAAATGCTATTTTGAATGGGATAGGTAAGACCATCAATAAAAGGTCGTAGAAGAATGAAGGCAAGAAGAATACCTTTAATTATTTGTCTTCCAAGGCTTATACCGGCTGCTTCCTCAGTTTTCATGTAAGGAACCTACAAGTTCATTGACATCGTAAATCGCTTTGCGGAAAAGATATTTCTTTAACCCCGTAATAATCTCCTGATAGGCATGGGGATTGACAAAAATAGCCGTTCCTAAACCAACAGCATTGGCTCCAGCAATAATAAATTCCAGAGCATCATTGCAACTGAGAATTCCTCCAGCTCCTATAATTGGCAAGGAGGTTGCTTTTCTCACCTGCCAGACCATCCTTAAAGCAATTGGCTTTATCGCTGGTCCGGAAAGCCCTCCCACAACACCTCCTAATCTTGGCGATCCTGTTTCGCTATCAATGCCCATTGCGGAAAAGGTATTTACCAGACTTAAAATGTCTGCTCCCGCTTTTTCTGCAGACTTTGCTATTCTGGTAATATCGGTGACATTAGGAGAAAGTTTAACCAAAAGAGGAAGTTCCGTTTTCTTTCTTACCGCTTTAACCAGATTAAAGGTCTCAACCTCATCCTGGGCAATAACTAAATTTTTTTTGATATTCGGACAGGAGATATTCAACTCAATCCCCGCGATCTTCTCCTTATTCAATATTTGAACAAGTTTTAGATATTCTTCACTTCCTTCTCCCGCAATACTTACTATAACCGGCGTAGAAAATTTCTTTAAGTAGGGTAGTTTCTCCTTTAAAAAAAGTTCTATTCCTACATTCGCCAGACCAATGGAGTTCAGGAGACCGGCGGCTGTTTCCACAAGCCGTGGAGGTAGGTTACCTGCCCTTGGTTTAAGGGTAATTGTCTTGGTCACTATTGCCCCTACCCTATTAATATCGATTAAATCCCTGTACTCCTCTCCATAGCCAAAACAACCACTCTCCAGGACTACCGGGTTCTTGAGAATTATTCGCTGGCCAAGTTTTACCTTTAGGTTAATCTTTTTCACCAGATTATCTCCTCACTATTGAAAACCGGACCATCCTTACAAACTCTTTTATACCTCTCCCTCTTTACCCTTATCACACATCCCCGACAGGCCCCTACTCCACAGGCCATATGTTCCTCTAAAGAGACCTGGCAGAAAATCCTGTGGCTTCTGGCAATTTCGGCTATCTTTTTAAGCATCTCCATTGGACCACAGGCATAAATAACGCTGGAAGGTTTAAGGTTAAAGGTTGAAAGCAAGTCGGTAACTAAACCTTTCCTTCCTAAGCTCCCATCCTCGGTAGAGACCTTGATTTCCCCACCCAATCTCTCAAATTCATCCCGGCAGAGAATATTTTCAGCTTTTTTGCCACCAATGAGAATCGTAAAGTGAGTAACCCCCCTCCTTCTATCCTCCCCCTCAAGGGGAGTGAAGCCCCCGGAGATAGGTGGGGGTGCAATCTTCTCGGCTAAGAAATAGAGAGAGGCTACCCCTATACCGCCGGCAACAAGAATAATCTTTGCTCCTTTATCCGGCAATTTGTAGCCTTTGCCCAAAGGTCCAATAACATCTAAATATTGCCCCTTCTTCCTCTGGGAAAGGATTTCCGTCCCCTTACCCCTTACCCTATAAAGAATATCTACATTCTGTCTTTTTACTCGATGGATAGAAAATGGTCTGCGGAGTAAAGGAAAAATCTCCTGGTTAACCCCGTGAGAGACCGGAGGTCCTACGGGATTAACCTTAATATGGAGAAATTGCCCCGGTTTACTTACCCGGGCGATCTTCTCTGCTTTCAGAGAAAGTCGATAGTAAATTGCTGAGAGAAGTTCTCTATTTTCAATAATCTCCGCTTTTATCTGAAGCATGTTATTGTTAGGCAACAGTTTAACACATTTCCCCTAAAGAGACAATGGAGTATTCTTCTTGACATATCCGTCTCCATCCCGTAAAATAGAAGACAAATTAAAAAAGGGGGACAAAAATGAAACATAGTATTGTCTTTCTGATCTTTATCCTGGTTATTGGTACTCTTATCGGCACCACCGTTGGAGAACTGCTGGGGCTTTTAGTGGGAGAAGGAACGAAAATGCATTCCTTTTTTAACCTGGGCCTTACTCCCTCCTTTAGTCCTACCACGCTCAATCTTATCATTATGAGCATTACCTTTGGCATCAAAGCAAAGATCACTCTCTGTGGTGTTCTGGGTATGCTCCTCTGCGCCGTTTTCGCCATAAGAAAACTTTAACTCAACCACAAATAGGCGCAGATGTCATTCTGACCCCTGTGCTTTCTTGCTTCATCCCTGTTCTTGCTTTCGCAAGAAAGCACAGGGAGAACAGCAAGAACGGGGGGAGGAATCTCGCCTTCAAACATTAGAAAGAATGAAAAAATATAAAAATGGTATAAAAAATTGGCCGAAGGATGAAAGACCGAGAGAAAAACTCTTTAAGTCCGGAGAACATACATTAAGTGACACCGAGTTATTAGCCATTCTTCTCCGTACTGGCACAAAAGGCCAAAGCGCTATCGACTTAGCCAGAAGCATCATTAAAGAATTCAAAACCTTCCGTAATATGAGCCATACCGATATCCGTCAATGGAAAGAATTTAAAGGCCTGGGTCAAGCCAAAATTGCTCAGATTAAAGCGGCCCTTGAAATTGGCAGAAGATTTAGAGAACAGGAGACAAAGGAAAAGAAAATAAAGATAACCTGCGCCAAAGATGTCGCTGATCTCCTTATGCCCAGAATGAGAGATCTAAAGAAGGAGGTCTTTAAAGCCTTGCTTTTAGATGGACAGAATAAACTTATTGATATTGCCGAGATAGAGGAAGGTTCCATCACCCAGGCAAGCCCGGTTATTAGAGAGATAATCTCTAAGGCTTTACAGAACTTTGCCGCTGCTATCATCTGTGTTCATAACCACCCCTCAGGTAATCCCGACCCCAGCCAAGAAGACAAAGAATTTACTAAAGAACTCACCTCTGCCGGTAAGATTATGCAGATAAAAGTCTTAGACCACATCATCTTTGGCGATAACACCCACTTCAGCTTCGCCGATGAAGGGTTGATGAAGTAATGGAAATAGAAGTTATTCGCAGCCATAGGAGGAGAAGGACAATTAGCGCCCGGTTTGCGGATGGTATAATGTATATCTATGCGCCGGTGGGCATATCCGATGAGAAATTAGCCGAAGTTACCAGGAATTTCAAGAGGCGATTCGAAAGACAAAAACTTAAAAAGGAATTGAAAATTAAGGAGAATCTCAACGAGGTAGTACGGAGGCTAAATGAAAAATATTTTGGAGGAAAGCTTAAAATTGAATCTACAAAATATGCGGTTAATCAACATAAAAGATTTGGAAGTTGCAACCACCGAAAAGGGACTATTCGTATATCTTACCGTTTAGCTAAGATGCCCCAATGGGTGAGAGATTACGTAATTGTTCATGAGATGGCTCATATCATCCAGCCCAACCATAGTAAATCTTTCTGGGATATCGTATCTCGATATAAACTCGCTGAAAGGGCAAGAGGGTATCTTATGGCTAAAGGATTTGAGCCGGAAGCAGAATCCGATATAGAAGAAGTACAGTGAAAAACAAAAAGGAGGGATGAAAATGGGTTTGGTGAATTTTTGGAAAGAGAAAGCGAAAAGGATAGGTTATATTGAAATTGGGTTGATAAAGTTAAGCTGTATCGCTTTTGGGTTGATGCTGGCGGCCTGGATTCCCGCATTAACCAGAATAAACGGAGGCTGGTATCTCCTAATTTCTCTGTTGGCCGCGATAAAACCAGCAATTACAGTATATAAGAAATAAACCTTCTTCCGGTAAAAGGAGACATAAAGGAGCCTAATGATTAAGCTCTCGCCCTCGAGTTTGAATATATTTCTTGAATGTCCACGGTGTTTCTGGCTGCAGATGAATAGACGCATAAAAAGGCCCCGGGGAATATTCCCCTCTTTACCGGGAGGGATGGACTTGGTAATCAAGAAGTATTTTGATAAATATCGCATCAAGGATGAATTACCTCCGGAAATAAAAGGAAGGGTTGAGGGGAAGCTGTTTAATAATTTAGCCCTTTTAGAAAGGTGGCGGAGTTGGAGAACAACGGACCTCCGCTATGAAGATAAGCCATTGAATGTCTCCCTTTCCGGAGCCCTGGATGACTGCTTGGTAGATGGTAATTACTACATCCCGCTTGATTATAAAACCAGAGGTTCGGCGCTAAAGGGGGACCCCAGGAAATATTACCAGAATCAGCTTGATTGCTACTGTTTGATGCTGGAATCGAAAGGCTACCGGACTAAGGGAATTTCTTATCTCCTCTACTATTACCCCCAATTCGTTAAGGAAAACGGTATCGTAAAATTTGAGGTGAAACCCATCAAGATAGAAACCAATATCAAAACAGCAGAAAGAACCGTCAAAAATGCTATAGAACTCCTATCAGAGAAGGACATGCCCCAACCAGGCCCCAATTGTGAATACTGCAACTGGCTTAACAAGAGAAATCAACCCGTTCAAGGCTCCCTGCCCGGCCTATTTGAAGAGAAGTAAGGATAAATCTAAAACTAAAATAATGTTCACCCCGAGCAAATGTTCACAAAAAAGTGAACATCAGTAATCGTTGTATTATTTTCCATGAAGTGCCAGTAAGCGGAATTTCGTGAAAAGAGATACACCGCCGGATTTTTTCATTGACATCAGCATTCAGTATGATAAACTATCAATGTAAAAAAAGGGTATGTAAGTTATTTAGGAGATAACCTATGACACCTAAAAATACATTAAAGATATTGGGGCCTATAGAGACCAATATTGTGGCTCGTTTAACGTACGAGAAAAAGACGATTGTCACGACGGAAGATTTTGACAGCTTATTTAACCTTTCTCCCAATAATAGAAAACAGGTAGTTTTTCGCCTCAAAAAGAAAAAGATACTAACACCGATAAAACACGGAGTATATGCTTTCTCGCCACTGGAAGCTGGTCCTGAAGGAACAGGGGTAGATGAGCTTCTTATTCCACCACTATTCTTTCCCAAGAAAAACTACTATGTCGGATACTCGACCATGTTCAATTATTACGGTTTTACCGAACAGCTTTTTCAGACTGTGTATGTTCTTAATACCACGAAGCGTATGGAGAGGACAATTTGCGGCCTATCGTATAAATTTATAAGAATTCCTCAAAGCCGTATGTATGGGATAGAAAGAATAAAGGTAAAAGATACGGAAATAAACATTAGCTCAAAAGAGAGGACGCTGATAGATCTTCTTTATTTTAATAAACCAGTTGGGGGGATTACCATCGCTGTTGAGATATTTACGGAAATTGTAAAAAATAATAAATGTGACATAAAGAAGCTTATTAAATATGCGTCAAGTTTTCCAAATATTACAACCAGAAAGCGCATAGGGTTAATATTTGAGGGTGCGGGAATTACTGAAAACATTTTAAGGCCGCTTGTGAAAAGTGTAGAGAAAACAGCGGTCAGTTCGTTTGATGGATCGCGCAAAGGCACTCTAAATAAAAAATGGAGAGTTATAATCAATGATTCACGAAAATAAAGATGAATTTATAAAATCTTTGGAAAGAGCGTCAAGAAAAAAAGGATTTTTACTGTCTCTGACAGAAAAGGATTATTACTTGACGCTGATTCTGTCCCGGGTGCACGAACTTTCTGAAAATCTTATTTTTAAAGGAGGGACGTGCCTGAATAAAGTGTATTATGTTTATTACCGCTTGAGCGAGGACCTTGATTTCAGCATGGCGCTTCCTCAGTACGAGGCAACGCGTGGCCAAAGACATAAGTGTATCCAGCCGGTTAAAGACAAAATCGAGAAGTTTGTTGAACAGTTTGGGATGAGGATAGATGACGCCGGTAATCCCGGACGTAATGAATCTAAGCAGTATATATACTACTTCGTATACCAATCAGCATTGCGGGAAATGGAAGCAAAAATCAAGTTTGAGATAGGTTTAAGATTTAATCCGATCGACCCAGTAGAAAAGCGTCAGGTTCAGCACGTCTTCTTACATCCCTTTACCGGAGATCCTCTTTTCGATGGGGGCAAAATTAATTGTTTATCGCTGAATGAATTAATAGCAGAGAAATTGCGTGCTAGCGCTATACGGATAAAAGTTGCGCCACGAGATTTCTACGATCTCGATTTTGTTATACGTAATGGATTTGATTTGACAAATAAAGATGTCATAAAACTTTTTAAGAATAAACTTGAAGAAGATGGCGCAGATACAGATTTAGGAAACTATCGGGTAAACCTTGGAAGGCCGACTGCCGAAATTAATGATATGCGATCACGTATTAAAGAAGAGCTGTTTGAAGTCTTAACGCCGAAGGAACGTGAAAATTTTAACCTCAACACCGCGCTTGAGAGAATTAATAAGGTGATGGAAAAAGTGACATAATGATAAAATTATGTTTGGAAAGGGGTTGTTAAACAAAAAAGGAGGAAATCGTGAATTTAATATTATTCATTGCCGCCCTCATTATTTCATTTATAGTGGTAAGAATAGGAGCTATTGTATTTGAGTTGACAGGTCTTGAACAGTCTCTGGCTAAATTCCAGGCTTTGTCCTGTTTTACGGGGACGGGGTTTACAACAAAAGAATCCGAACTGATTACCGGGAGCCCTCAAAGACGAAAAATTGCCTCGACGCTTATGATTTTAGGTCACGCCGGTCTTGTTACTCTGATTGCAACATTTGCCAATTCATTAAGGCCGGCCACCATTATGCCTAAATTTACTATCCCTTTTTTGCGCACTATTATCCCATCGAGTTTGCTGCCCTGGATAAATTTGGTAATTATCATATCCGTTGTATACATCATTTATAAAATTTTTACCCACGTAAAATTTGCCACAAGATCAACGGATTTCTTAAGGGCGCATATCGTTAAGAAAGAGATTGTTAAACCTGTTTCTTTTGAGGAACTTTTAATTGCAACCGGTGGTTATGGCGCATCCAGCATTGAAATCTGTAAAGATAGTCCCGTATTGAATAAAGCCCTTTTTGAGTCAAAATTAAAACAACATGATATTACAGTTTTGGTTGTGGAGAGAGAGGGACAAACAATTCCTAATCCCTCACCGCATACCAAGATTCTTTTGGGCGATAAGCTCATATGTTTTGGGAAATTGGAGAATATCAGAAACCAACTACGCGTAATTCCTAAATGATTCAGATGTTAAATAATTCATTTCATTCAGAACCTGTTGAAAAAGTGCTGAAGAAATTATCTTCCGGGATAAACGGACTTTCATATGAA
>DAOWFY010000044.1 GCA_030637775.1 bacterium
ATAAAGAAACTTATTCTTGGGGCATTTTATAAGAACTCGAATCGGATAACAATCAGTGGGGGGCCAGCCCCAAATTTCGACACAAAGAGTTGGATTAGTAGAATAATTCGTATCAGGATAGTATTTAAGAACAATGGTATCAAAATCCTTTTCTTCTACTTCTATCTTCACGCCACCACCCCAACATACGAAATCTGGAGTAAAATGGAATGAAGGAAAAGGTGACCAACCACAGAGTTCAATAATGAATTTTGCTAACTCAGCGGGGTCGGTTGGCACTCCAGGAAGTTTAAGGAGGAATTTTACTAAGGGGAATTGTAGTATGAATTCTCCTACAGCTTCTCCCTCCGCACCGGATGGAGTGATCGCTTTTGCTTTGAACTTGGCTTCAAGATACTCTGGTCCTCTATCTGAAACGAAACTGACAACAAAGAGCCCATCTTTCCTTGTAGTTAAAGTAAAAGGACCTGCGATGATATTCCCCCCGATATCTTCAATAGCATCTATAGTAACAGTAGCACCTGCGATAGGCTCTCCATCCTCTAAAACTATCCCGACAATTGTTACTTCATCCCTTTTAAAAAAGCCATAGGTTGAAAAATGATCCACCTCAATAGATACAAAACTCCAGCTCTCATCAACAATGCCGTATTTCCTTGTGTGCACATAAGTATTGGTCTCTGGGTCAAAGGTGAAAAGAGCCACATAGGTTCCTGGAGCCAGGATAATATTCAAAGGGATGGTGATGGTTACGGGCACATTAAAGGTTAGGCCATCGGGTTGGAAGTTGGCTGCTCCTAAGAGTTCCCATCCTTCAGGGACAGGAACTGGTAAAGTCTCTTCCGTTAATGTATCAATACTTATAATGATATTCTCACTCAGGGCTCCTGGGGGAATCTCTACTTTTGTTCCAGCACTGGTAAGGACAGTCCCTCCCTCTGGCCCAATAGTAATATTGGGAGCCATTATCTCAATACTTATAAAGGCTTCTGGTTTTGACCTGAGTTCTACTGCTATTTTGTTTTCGCCATCTGCTAGAACAACAGGAACCGAAATAGAACCAACCGTCTGATTAAATCTGTCTGGACCAACTACCAATTCATTATTCAGATAGATTTTAGCGCTACTGACTCTGAAATTTCCTTCGCTATCACCATTAACTATATTCAGTGTGGTCTCTATGCTTGGTTCTAATACAGAGAAGGTTTTGACTTCTGTTATTGGTTTCCCTTTCCCTCTGGTGAAGGTCTCTGGCCCGAATAATAGAATACCTTCTTCTCCCAAGGCTATTTGTGGGAGACTGAGTCCTAACAACATACAAACCGTCAATAAAACAAATTTTCGCATGATAAATCCATCCTTTGTTTTTTTAAGGGTTAAACCTAATGCTCCTCCAAAAGTTTTTTCACGAGAAAGCGGACATAAGGGTCCTTATCATTTAATCCCTCTTTCAATATGGCGATAGCCACTTCTCCTCCTAATCTTGAGAGAATATATGAAATGCCAATCCGAGTTTCCAAGTTTTTATCTCTTATCAGATTGTTCTTCTCTATTATATCTATTGCCTCTTCTCTCAATTCTCTGATGGTCTTTTCTTTGTCAACCTGGAACTCAGCCGGTAAATCACTCAAATCTTTATTTATTATTGCCTTGCCATAACCACTTGCAAGAGAGAGAATTTGATTTACCTTGTTTTCTCGTTCTTTTACTATCTTGCTCGCCTTATCTAATTCCCTTTTCTTCTCCATCATATTGTTTTTTTTGAAAAGCCGCTCAAGTAACATTTGCCCAAGATTCCACTTAAAAATGCCAAAGTACCGCTCTCTCAGTAAATTCTGATTTTCATGCAGATAATGTTTCCCTATTTTCTGCATGGTTTCGTACGTTTCTATTGCTTTATCAATCTCTTCCTTCTTCTCGTAATAATTTCCTTGAGCCATCAAGGATCCTGTTAGTCCACGAATTGAGCTGAAATTTTTAGTTATAACATTCATCTCCAGATAAGGTGTAGAGCAGTAATCTTTATCATTTCCTTTCCTTAGTTCAGAGAATATGTCCGGATGCATCAACCGACCATCCGGATATCTCTCTCGCCAATGAAAATCGAGGGGCTCATTCTTTTCTTTTGCCATAATAATTGCCTTATGGTAGTTATAAACTGCATTTTTGGGTTCACTCTTAATGCATCTGTCAATAAGAGAAATAGCTTTTCGAAAACTTTTTTTGGCTTTTTTATCTTTTCCCTCGGAACGATATATTTCCCCGATTTTAGTATAAGCAATAGCAGAGATAAAATCATGTCCTCGATAATCTCGGATAACTTTTTGGAAATCCCCCAGTTTCTTTGTAGCTGTGGCTATGGCTAACTGCCAGGCAGGGGCAAAACTACTTCGGGGATAATCTGCTAAAACTTTTTTGAGGATTTCGAAGTACTTACTTTTATCTATCAAATTTATCTCCCCTCGTTCACCCGCTCGATAGAACATGCGGTCTCTTGTATATCTGGCCATCAAGTCTTCTTGCTTATAAGTGTTCCCTTGTATGCTTTCCCGCTTAGCAAAGGTTATTATGGCAAAAACAATTAATGCTATTGCCACAGCTAAAGAGCTGATTAAACCTACCTTTTTTCTAGTTTTCATTTTTTTGTGAAAGAACCTAACTTTCCTTTAATCTGTCCCTGACTAACTTTGCTCGCGCGCGGTCCCTTTCTTGAGGGGATAGGGTTTTTCCCATCATTTTTTGGATATGGGCAGGAAGAGTGAGGATATCCAGTTCATTAATAAACTCCTTTTTCAGATTAATTATACCTAAATCAATACCCAGCCTTAAGGTGGAAAGAAGGGATATCGATTCCTGGCTGGTTAAAAGTCGCGAGTTCTGCAAAATCCCGTAAGCTCTCCAGACCTCATTTTCTATTGAGTTTTTCTGTCGGGAGAAGAGGTTTTTACGCGCCGTTTCCTCATAGCCGATAAGTTGTTTCACCAAACTCTCCATATGGTCAACAACCTCTTCCTCTCGCTTTCCTAATGTTGCTCCATTGGAGACCTGGAAGATATTACCCTTGATTTCACTTCCTTCCCCGTAGAGCCCTCGCACCACAATTCCCAATTTAGTGAGCGCCGGGAGGACCTTATGAATCTCCTTGGTAAGAGTGAGCGCGGGAAGATGGACCATTACTGAGGCCCGCATCCCTGTACCCAAGTTAGTGGGACAGGTGGTAAGGTAGCCCCAATCCTCGTCAAAGGCAAAGCCAACTGCCTCATTTAACTCCCCATCCAATTTATTGATCAGCAGCCAGCAGTCCCTTAATTGCAAACCTGACTCTAATACCTGGATGCGGAGATGGTCCTCTTCATTAACCATAACGCTAACAACCTCTCCTTCTCCAATAATGAGGAATCTTCCCTCTTTCCTTTTATATTCGGGACTGATGAGATGCCTCTCCACCAGGAAGTCTCGATCTAGACTGCTGAGTTTTTCCATTTCCACTAGGATTCCATTTTTTAGATAGAGGTTCTTTTTCAAGATCGGGCGAATCCTATGGGAAATCGCGAGAAGATCCTGCTTCTTTGCCCAGTGAGGGAAAGGAAGATTTTCTAAATTTCTGGCCAAACGGAGGCGGGAACTGAGCACAGTTTCGCTCTTCGGCCCTTTGCTTTTTAACCAGTCGCTCGTTTTAGAAATCAAATCATTCAATTCCACTTTTAGTCTTTTTCTGTTTCCTTGATTTTGTCCCGCAGTCGGGCCGCCTCCTCGAACTCCTCTTTGGCTATTGCCTCTTTCAATTTTTCTCGCAGGAGCTGAATATCCGAGACCTTTTCCTTTTTTTCTTCCCTCTTTTTCTTAGGAAATTTGCCAATGTGTTTACTGCTTCCATGAATTTTCTTCAAGAGAGGCTCAAGTGGCTTATGGAAAAACGAATAACATTGGCTACAGCCTAAGAAACCTGTCTCTTTGAAGTTGGAATAGGTGAATCCACAATTTTTGCATCTTAAATCAGGCTTTAGGGAAGGTAGGTGTTCTGGCTCTAAGAGACCGCCAAGGAGATCGGCAAGAGAAAATGTGGAGGATAAAATAAATCCCCTCTTTTTAGCACACTCCTCACAGAGGTGCAATCCTGTGGTTACCCCGTTGACAATTTCGGTGTAATGGAAACTGGCTTCCTGGTTTCCACATTCCTCACAGAGCATATTTTTTTCCTTGGCTATTTACCAATCTCTTGAAGCCAGCCATTAATCTTTTAGTAAGAGAACCCACCTTACCATCGGCAATAGTTCTTCCGTCAATCTTGGTTACGGGAATGATTTCGGCTGCCGTTCCGGTGAGAAAAACTTCTTCGCTATTATAAAGGTCATAACGGGTAAGGAGAGGTTCTTTCACCTGTATTTTGAAGGATTGAGCCAATCCGATAACAACATTTCGCGTGATTCCTTCCAAGATACCAATCGAGAGAGGTGGAGTGCAAAGAATTTCCTCTTTAGCGATAAAGATATTATCCCCCGTACATTCCACCAGATAACCATCTCGATTGAGCATAATTGCTTCCAATGCTCCCGAATTTGTCGCCTCAATCTTTGCGAGGATATTATTGAGATAATTTAAGGACTTAATCGCTGGATTTAAGGCCTCAATGTCATTCCGTCTTGTAGCCACAGTCACAAGGCTTAAACCCTTTTCATATAATTCTTTAGGATTAGGGTAAAGTTGGATTTTACTGGTGATGATAAAGATTGTTGGAGAAGGACATTTGGCTGGGTCCAACCCTAAATCACCATCCCCCCTGGTTACCACCACCCGGATATAGGCATCCTTTAGATTATTAGCACGCAAGGTTTTAATGATTGCTCCTTCTAATTCATTTAAGGATAAAGGAATCTCCAGCATAATAGCTTTGGCACTCCGGTAAAGTCTTTCAAGATGCTCCTTTAATTTAAAGACCCTGCCATTGTAACTACGAATACCTTCGAAGACACCATCACCATATAAAAGTCCGTGGTCAAAGACCGAAACCTTTGCTTCTTCCTCGGGAACAATTTTCCCGTTTAACCAAATCTTCATGATTTTTTATTATACCTCATTTATCTGAAGCCTGCAACTATACTATCCTTCCCTCCCGAAGGTTAAGCAGCCGGCTGGCTATCTTGGCAACTGCTTGGTTATGAGTAGCCAGAAGAAAGGTCTGATGATTTTTTTGATTCAGTTTCTGGATAGATTCCAAGAAGGAATTGCTTGCTTCTCTATCTAAGTTTCCTGTGGGCTCATCGGCAAAGATGATCTCCGGATTATTGATGAGAGCTCGGGCGATGGCTACCCGTTGTTGTTCTCCGCCAGAAAGTTGAGCCGGCCGAAAATTCATTCTATCGGAAAGACCAAACTCGGTAAGCAGAGAGATGGCTTTCTTCTGGTAAATCTTGCAAGAGCCTCTCTTTCTCCTGATGAACAGGGGAAGAATAACATTCTCCAAAATAGTGAACTCAGATAGGAGATGGTAAAACTGAAAGACAAGACCGAACTTCTCATTGCGGAGTTTCGCTAATTCCTCGTCCGAAAACCCGGATAAGTCCGCTCCATCCAGCCATACCTTCCCCTCAGTTGGTCTGTCTAAACCCGCCAGAAGATGCAAGAGGGTACTTTTCCCTGAACCTGAGGGACCAAAGATAACCAAAATCTCCCCGCGCTTTAAGGAAAGATTAATTCCAGAAAGTGCAATAACCTCTTTACTGCCTTCCTGATAAGCCTTCTTCAGATTTTCTGCAACTAAGTAATTTTCCACTTTTTCCCGAGGACGACTCGCACCCCTCTGTGTCTCCCCAGAGGGGAGAACATTACTGCGAGCGAATGCTGTGCGACGAATAAGGAGCACGAGATAGCTATTATAGTGCGAGTCGGTGAGCACCCTGACCGACGAAGCGATAGCTGAGGAGAACCGTCGAGAAAGTACTCCGAGCCTCCCCTATTCATATCGCAGGGCTTCTGTTGGTTCTAATTTTCCTGCCCTCCAGGCTGGATACAGAGCGGCAAGAAATGTAATAAGCAAAACCATGCCACTAATGATAAAGAGATCGCTCGCTTGCACCTTAATCGGCAGATAGGAGAGGTCATAAACAAATGCCGGCAGTCTAATGAATTGATACCTCTTCAAGAGGAAGGAGGAAAAAAGCCCTATCGCTAACCCCAGAGTTACTCCGATGACTCCGGTAAGCACTCCCTTTAAGATGAAAATCGTCGTAATTCCCTTTTTAGTTACACCTAAAGATTTTAAGATGCCAATGTCCTTTATCTTCTTGTAGACCATCGTCATTAAAGAGCTGGCAATATTAAAGCCAGCGACAAGGATGATTAAGGTGAGGATAATGGTCATCGCACGTTTTTCAAGAGCAATTGCCGCAAAAAGAACTCTATTTTCTTTGAGCCAGCTCTTTACAGTATAATCATTGCCTAAAGAGCGCGAGAGAGATTGAGCCAGTCTTTCTGAGCGCAAGAGATTTTTGATTTTGACCCCAATTCCGGTAACCATTCCCAAAAGGGCAAAGTCCTTCTGGGCTCTGCTTAAATTGATGAAGCTATAAGCACTATCGGTTGCATAAAGCCCGGATTCAAAGACCCCACTTACGATAAAGTCGCTCTCTTTTCCCGAGAGTCCACTGATGAGCCGGATTTTTTCTCCTCTCTCCACCCCCAAGGCTCGGGCAAGTTCCCTGCCGAGGATGATCTCATCTTCGGAGAGGAGAATGTCATTTTTCTTAACCCAATCTTTAATATTGGTAACTGTGGGCTCTCTTTCGGGATCAATTCCCTTTACTATTCCGCCTAAGATATTTCCCTTTGATTGAAAGATTGCCTGGGTTTCAATAAATGGGGAGATTCCTTTGAGTTCCTCGCCAAGTAAACTTGTCGTTTTTTTAATTACTGTTTCATAATCGATTATCGGTTTTCTTTGGGAAATAATGATGGAGGGAGATGCGCCGGCAATCTTTTCTTTAAGAGCAAGACTAAATCCACCCATCACCCCGAGCACGAGAATAAGAGCGGCTACCCCAATAGCAATCCCTAAAATTGAGACGAGAGTGGAAAAGTAGATGAAAGGCTCCTTCCCTTTCCTTCCTAAATAACGGGTAGCAATAAATAGCCGATAATCCATAATCAGGGGGGTCAGGTCTCAACATTTAACAATTCACTAATAAATAGACATTTTGTTAAATGTTGAGACCTGACCCCTTCACTATGAGGCCAAGGAGACGATAGCAGAGTTTTGCGGCCAGAAAATCGGGAGCTTTATTTGCGCGGTTGGGAGAAAGCTCGACGATGTCAAAGCCGATGATTTGATGGGCCAAAACTAAATTAAAAAGCAAAGTGGTTACCTCATACCAGGAAAAACCCCCGGGCTCCGGCGTTCCCACTGACGGCATAATCCCGGGGTCAAAGCAGTCAAGGTCAATGGAGAGATAAATCTTTTTAGTTGGCAAAGAAGAGATTACTTCCTGTTGCCATTTACTCTGTTGGGAGTGTATCAAATGCAGGTTTGAACTCTCCAGATTGCTACTGAAGATAGCTTCATTAGTAAGGAGCGCAATTTTGGAGATCTCTGTGTGATGAAAGATTTTTAGATTTTGCTTTTTGGCAAATTCTGCCTCTTCCCTTGAGAGACTGCGCGTTCCTGCCAGAAGAATAGGAATTTTTTCTTCATGGATGCGCCGCATCACACAGGAATGATTAAATTTTGTTCCTTCATATTTATCCCTGAGGTCAAGATGGGCATCAAGGGAAAGAAGGGAAAAATCCCGATGAAATTTTTTAAATGCTCTTATCACTCCCAAGGTAATGGTATGTTCCCCACCAAGAGTAATCAGGAACTTCTTATCGGAAAGGATTTTGGCTGCAATTTTTTCTATCTCTTTAATCATCTGCTCTGGACTTTCAAGGTTTGGTCTCATTTCTGACCGGGTACAAATTCCAATTTTATAGGCTTCGGTTTTTAATTCCCCATCATAGAGCTCTAAGAATCTGGAGGCAGAAAGAATAGCTTCTGGACCAAATCTTGTGCCTGGCTGGTAGCTGGTGGTAGTGTCATAAGCGACGGGAAGGATAATAAACTTTGCTTTTTTGTAATCGGAATATTTATCCTCTAACCCCAAAAAATTAAAAGGAAGATTTTCCATGAGTATCTTCGGGTCGGATAAATTGCGACACTGCACTATATGCTGTCTTTAGTAGCAATATGCGAGAGGATTAACTTCTTGATAACTCTCACAGCAACTCCGACCCCTACTGCAGGGGTTCGCTTCATCGAACCCGCAATTCTTCTCCCATAATGAAGATCGGCTTCTTTCTGTTCTGGTAATTTCCCTTGGCAAGGGCAGTAACCAGTAAGGGGAGGGCAATGGTAGCATCACAATGGAGGGTGACCATCTTTGCCTCTTTGGAAATTTTGCCCCAGGATTGACCCTCTTCGAGACTGCAGCCGGAGAGTCCTCCCCACTGGGGGCTGTCGGTGGTAATTTGAATTGCATATTTATGTCCGGGGTGTTTCCTTCTCATCATCGTGGCGGTGACTTCCGTCTGCTGAATAAAATTTTTCGGCGTGCCACCACCAAGGTAAATCACACCGGTAGAGAAGGCGGCAACGGCAATATCGGTGGTCTCCAAAACATCCTTGATAATGTCAAAGGAAAGGGAATTTTCTTTTTTCCTTCTACCCAAGGCAACCGCAATCCCAAAGGAGGAGTCAGCAAGTGCGGGAGAATAAATAGGGACCTTACTCTTATAGGCGGCAGTTAAAATCCCTTCCCTTTTGCCAACTGAGGAAAGCCTTTTTCCCAAGAGATAAAAAAATTCTCGGGTAGAGTAGGATCTTTTCTGGTCAAGAGAATTGGCAAATTCGGTAATAAATTTATCATCATAGGTATACTGGATATCGGAGGCAAAGACATCGTAAATCCGGTCAACTTTTTTTCTCCTTAATTCTACATCATCAATTAGGGGGGTTCCTTGGTAATGGTGTTTTCCTAAGATTTCATGCAGATCGTGGAAGAGGTTGGCCCCGGTGGTAACAAGACAATCAATCAGACGCTCCCTGATAAGAAAGACAATTGCTTTCCTCATCCCCGCTGGAATGAGGGCTCCCGCAAGACCCAGGAATACGGTTGTTCTCTCTTTAAGCATCCTTTTCCAGAGACTGAAAGCCTCCCCTAATTTCCTTCCCTGAAATGCCGTCTTCTCCATCTCTCCCAGGAGAGATTCTATGGAAGATTTCTTTCTTATGGAGAGGGGAGCCACTGGTGCTCTTAAAAATTTATTTTTCATTTTTCCTCTGAGACAAAGATGGCTGCCGCTACCACCGTGGTCCAGAGCCCATTTTTATCCCCAATGGCTGACTGTGTAATATTGGTCGTTTTTACGATCTGATCACTCATCTTCCAGAGCTCCTTTTTCTCATCGTAACTGGAGTTAGGGTCAAACTCTATCCCTAAAATTGTCGCCAACATCTGGGCGGCTAAATCTTCTGCATAGTCACCCGCTTTTTCCTCCGTCTCCCCGAAACTTGCATGTTCGGAAAGATAACCATATTGATTGGTATCGGCCGGAATGGCAATGCCTACGGAAGCGGTGAGGAGCCGATGCGGTTCGTTGGTTGAATTTTTCATCAGGATACAGTGGACAATCTCGCCGGCCGAGAGTAAAGAAAAACCTTCCTGCTTGGAAATCAGCTTGCAGTTAGGAGGAAAGATGCTGGAGACATGCACAAGATTATATTTGGCAATCCCGGCATTCCTCAGGGCCTGCTCAAAACTGGTTAATTTCTCCCGGTCCCTTCCTACACCTTTAGTCAGAAAAACCTTTTTTGGTAGAATCATTTTTTACTTTCTCATCTCTCTCTCAATTTTTAAGGCTACTTCCAAGGCTTCCCTTCCTTCCCTTCCCGAAATTAGCGGGGGTTTTCTCTTCTTTACACTCTCGAGAAAGGTGGAGATCTCAATCCTTAGCGGCTCCTCCCTTTTTACCTTGATAGGACGTTTTTTAATTAAATTGCATAGGACTTCCCTTTTTAAGGTATTGTAGGGGCGACATTTATGACGCCCGTTATTGCGGGTCGGATTTATCCGACCCCTACCTTTCTTTTCATAGCGGGTCAACTCCTGTGTAGAATAATCCAGGGAGAAATAGCGATTCGGCTCAAAAACCCTGATTTTGCGCAGGTACTTATCGGTAATGCGACTGGAGGTAAGATTGGCCACTGCCCCGTTCTTAAAGATAAATCTGACATTGGCAATATCCTCTTTGGTTGAAATGACCGGGACACCAACGGCCGAAATTGTATCAAGGGGAGAATCTATGATATTAAAAATAATATCTAAATCATGAATCATCAGGTCCAGCACAACGCTAACCTCAGTTCCTCTTCTCTGGTAAGGACCAAGCCGATGAATCTCCACAAAACGGGGCTCTTTTAGAAGTTGTTTTAATTTTCTTATCGCGGGATTAAACCTTTCGATATGACCGATTTGAAGAATTGTTTTTTTATCTTTAGCAATCCTGATAAGTTCCCCTGCCTGGCTTGTTGTTTCGGTCATCGGCTTTTCTAAAAGAATAGGTACACCTCTCTTTAAGAAATCTTTAGCAATCTTGTAATGCAGATGAGTGGGAACGACGATACTCGCAGCATCTACCTTTCCTAATACCTGATGGTAGTCTGGATACCAGGTGCTCCCATATCTTTCTGCAATTTCCCTCTTATTCAGAGGATCACAGAGGATGAGTTCCACCCCGGGTAGTTCTGCGTAGATACGAGCATACTGGCTCCCCAAGTGTCCTATTCCCACTACCGCTACTCTTATTCTTTTCATTGCGACTTTTTAATTTTACACTTTTTTTCGTGAATGTCAACTTTTACAAAAAAACAGAGAGTTGACGTTGTTCATCATTTGTGATACACTACAATATAGGAGGAGAAATGTCTACGAAAAATCCAAGGTTGAATGTAGTGCTGGAGCCGCCAATTTATTCATCCATCAGAAGACTTGCAGAAAAAGACGGGGTTTCTTTATCCCTGAAAGCAAGAGATCTTATCAAAGAGGCTCTGGAAACATATGAGGATAGATACTGGCTCCAGAAGTTAGAAAAAAGAGAAAAAACTTTTGAGCGAAGATCTGCCCAAACCCATAAGCAGGTCTGGAAGTGAACTGGCGAGCACTTTATCACCCTGATGTGCGAAAAGTAGACCTGCCTAAAATACCCAGGAATCTTCAGGCTCGGATACGAAAGGCTATTGAGTTAAGGCTATTTCGGGATCCTATCCTTGCCGGGGAACCATTAAGAAAAAGCCTGAAAGGTTATAGAAAACTCAGGGCGGGGGATTATCGGGTAATTTACAGAATTGAGAAAGCGGATATTCTTATATTCATCATCGGGAATCGCAAAGAAGTTTATCGTAAAGTATTGCCCAGAACAAAAAGAGCAAGAAATACATGAAGCATAAAAGCCGTTCTAAAATTATTTCCTGCTTTTTCCTTCTTTTCTGGTTGGTGATGATTTCGCTTTTGTTAGCCAAAGAAGGGTATCTCTATCAAAATCGCCTTACAAGACTCTCTTCTTCTCAACCCCTTCCTTTTCGCGAGGAGTGGTTTTCTATTCTTTATCAGGACAAAAGAATCGGCTACCTTTACCAGACAACAAGACCTTCGCTAAGAAAGGATGCTCCCTATGAACTCTACAGCCGGATGAGACTTTCCCTTTTTCTCTCGGGGAAAGAGGTTCCTATAACATTGGAAGGTTCCTCCTTCTTTGCTAAGGATTACCGATTGAAAAATCTCTCTTATTGTCTGAAGACCTTTCTTTATCAAGTGAAGGTAGAGGGGAAGAGAAAAGGAGATTTTTTGGAATTGGAGGTGGAGACGGCGGGAAGAAGGATAAAGAAGAAGATAAAAATAGGCAATAAGGTTCTTGCCAACAGTCTTGTACCTTCACTTTTCTTATCAAAATTGGTTCCTGGCACCTCCTTTACCCTTCCTCTATTTGACCCCTTGAGTTTAGATTTAGGAGAGGCAAAAATTGAGGTGTTCTCCTTCGCTCGGAGGGAAGGGAAAAAGCTCTTTCAATTAAAGACAACCTATCAAGGGATTGTTACCTATAGTCTGGTTACTGAAGATGGAGAGATGTTGGAAGCAGAGACCCCTTTAGGTTTAAAGATCAAGAAAACTAGCCAACAGGTTGCTTTAGGAAAATTGGAAAAGAAGGAGATTTCTGATCTTCTCAAAAGATTCTCGGTTGCGGTGGAGAAAAAAATTGAGAAACCAGAGGAACTGAAAAGTCTTAAGTTGAAAATATCCGGGGTAGAGATCTCCGCACTTCTCAATGAGAGGCAACAATCCGTTGATAAGGATACGATCAGCATCGTTAGGGAGAAGTATCCCCCTTCATCCAAACCTCTCCTACCCATCACCATTCCCCAATTAAAGCCTTTTCTTCAGGAGACAATATTTATTCAGAGCGAGGATAGAGAAATTAGGGAGGAAGCAAGAACAATTATTGGAAGGGAAAAAGATAGCCGGAAAGCGGCAGAATTACTCCTTTCCTGGGTCTACGAAAAAATAAAAAAGGAGCCAACCTTTTCTCTTCCTTCAGCGGTAGAGGTTTTGGAGAGAAGGGTGGGGGACTGTAATGAGCATGCCATACTTTTTACTGCCCTTGCCCGAAGTATAGGCATTCCCACCAAGATTGTTCTTGGACTCCTCTATCATCAAGGAGCCTTTTATTATCATGCCTGGTGCAAGGTATTTATTGGGGAATGGATCAGCCTGGATCCTATCCTAAATCAAATTCCAACAGACTGCACCCATCTGGAATTGGCATCCGGAGACTTTGGCTCTCAGATAGAACTGATAAGATATTTAGGAAGAATAAAGATTGAAATAGTTAACGATGATTAAAATAGTTCATCTGACAAAAAGATTTAGGGAGACGATTGCCGTTGATGACCTTAATTTAGAGATTCCTAAGGGAGAGCTCTTCTGCTTTATCGGACCAAATGGAGCGGGAAAAACCACCACCATCAAACTGCTTACCGGGCTTCTTTTTCCGACCTCTGGAGAGATTTTTATTGGGGGTTATAATGTTCAGACTGAGCCCCTAAAAGCAAAATCACTTATTGGCTATATCCCAGATAGCCCCTTCCTTTATGAGAAATTAACCGGGGAGGAGTTTCTCTCCTTTATTGCTGGACTGTATGGGATGAAGGAGGCGGATGGAAAAATTGAGGAATTTTTGGGGTTATTTGGTCTTTCCGACTATAAAGAGAGATTAATTAGCGATTATTCCCATGGGATGAGGCAGAGATTGGCTTTCTCTGCCATTCTTCTTCATCATCCTGAAGTTATCGTCATCGATGAACCTTTAGTGGGTTTAGATCCGGCAAGCAGCCGGTTGGTTAAGGACCTTTTAAGAAAGGAGACTGCCAAAGGGAAAACCATTTTTCTTTCCACCCACACCCTTTCGGTAGCGGAGGAGATCGCCGACAGAATCGGTGTGATTCACAAAGGAAAACTGATCGTTTTGGGTAAATTAGAGGATTTGAGAAAGAAGGCTCATTCTTTGGGAAAGTTGGAGGAGGTGTTTCTACAGCTAACCCAAGAGTAACCCCTATAAACAATGGAAGATTTGAAGGTTCTCTTTTTAGCAAAAACCCGGATGGTTAGGAATAATATCTTCTATGGCATCAGGGAGGAGTCTAAGGTGAAAGGAGTTGTGGTTACCATCTTTGGCTTATCCCTTCTTTCCGGAGGCTATTTCTTATTTGCCGAAGGCTTTCGCTATCTCCTCTCCGTTGATGTAGTTGGTCAGATTCTTATTGAGCGCTTGCTCGCTTTTTTCTTTATGGTCTGCTTCTGGATGCTTGTCATCAGCAGCATTATCGTTTCCTTTTCTACCCTCTACAGATCAAAAGAACTGGAATTTCTCTTTGCCCAACCATTTGATATTACCACCATCTTTACGGCAAAATTTTTAGAGACCCTCTTTTATAGTTCCTGGGCATTTCTCCTTTTATGCATTCCCCTTTTCCTGGCCTTTGGAAGAAACTGCCAGGCGCCTCTTTATTTCTATATCTTTACCGCTTTTCTTATCTTTCCTTTCCTGGTGATTACCGCCGCAATTGGGGCAATTCTGACTATGCTTGCGGTAAGGTATTTGTCTAAAGTGCGGTATCTTCCCATTCTCTCGTTGCTTCTTCTTATGGCCTATCTTATTTTTCGCTGGAGCCAATTGGGGAGATTGGAAGATAGCTCTCTTATTCCCCTTTTAAATCAATTAAGTAATGCATTTAAGATTTCCGATTTTTTCTTATTGCCTAACCACTGGGTAACTGCCGGTCTCTTGTCTGCCGCTAAAGGAAATGGGAAGGAATCTCTTTTCTATCTTTTAGTCCTTGTTGCTACCGGTGGAATAGTCTTTCAATGCGGCCTCTTTGTTTCTTCTAAGCTCTACTATTCTTCCTGGTCGAGTTCCTATTCTGCCCCCACCATCAAGAGATATCCTATAAAAAAAGGGCTAATAAATAGGTTAGGGGAGTATCTAAGAATCTTAAGCTTACCTATTCGTTCATTGGCGATTAAGGATATTAAACTCTTTCTCCGTACCCCTTCCCAGTGGAGCCAGCTTTTAATCTTCTTCGGGCTCCTGGCACTTTACTTTGCTAATCTACGTAGCCCGGGCTATGGAGAATTGCCTTCCCAATGGAAGAATATCATTACCTTCTTGAACTTGGGAGCACTATCTTTGGTATTGGCCTCCTTTACCACCCGGCTTGCCTTCCCTTTAATCAGTCTGGAAGGTAGGAAGGCTTGGATTGTTGGACTGGCCCCAATAAGTTGGCAAAGAATCTTGAAGGGAAAGTTTTATCTCACCCTTCTCTTCACTCTATTAATTACAGAGGGATTGATGATTTTTTCCAATCTGATGTTAAGGGTAACTCCTCTTCTCTTTTCTCTCTCCTGCGGTTCTATCCTTTTGGTGAGTCTTTCCCTCTCCGGGCTGGCGATAGGTTTAGGAGGGCTCTATCCCGACTTTAAGTCCGATGATATTGCGAGAATAGTCTCCGGTATCGGAGGGACTCTTTGCTTTCTCTTTTCTACCATCTACCTTCTTCTTTTCCTTTTCCCTCTCTGGATACCTTTTCATCTCTATCTCTTAAAGATTATCCCCGATGCTATTTTCAGAAAAAGCCTCTTTGCTGCTTTTACCTTTGCTTGCTCCTTAACTCTTTTTACTACCCTCCTTCCCCTCGTCCTGGGCGCAACCGCCCTTACCAGGAGAGAGTTTCAATAGGCAGTGGGCCTACTCTCCATTTGAAATTGTGTCGGAATTCTCCTTTGAAGTTGAAATGACCACCATTGCTCTCCTTCGGCCTGCGACACAATGGCGAGTAATTGAGCAAGAGTATCAAGGATGTATCGCAATTGCAAAAGATGAGATACATAGGTAACACTCCCGGTTTCTTTAAGTGTGGTAAAATAGAGATAAAGAAATAGTATCTCTATTGAGAAAGGGGTGTTAC
>DAOWFY010000004.1 GCA_030637775.1 bacterium
ATCATTTCATTCAGGTTCTTTACCATTTCCTTTTCATCCGGTGGACCGATAAGCAGAACTCTCACATGATATTCATCGAGCAATCTTTTGCCGACTTCTCCGAAGCGATAAAGCGGCCATCTCCTGAGAGGTACCCTTGCACCGGGATGGATACCGACAATCATTTTTTCATTATTAATGCCCAGCCTCCTCAGAAAAGCTTCGGCAAAATTTCTGTCATTATCATTCAGGTAAAGTTTGAATTCGGGATTTGATGTTTCTGCACCAATCGCTTTCGCTAAATCCAGGTGAAATTCCATTTTATGGATATGCTCCCTCTCTGGAACGGCCTCTGTTAAAAGATACTTTCCTCCTCCAAAACCATAGCTTACAATTCTTTTTGCACGACCAAAGAAACCTATAAGAAGAATATCTCTTATATCCGCCCTGAAATCTATCGCCAGGTCAAACTCCTCTACCCTCAGTTTTTTTATAATTTTCCCGTATTCCGAAAATGCCTTTTTTGTTGGTTTTTTATAAAACCAGAATGCGTCATAAGAAATAATTTCGTCGATAAAAGGATTGCCCTTCAGCAATTCGGCAGCCTGCGAACAGGTGATGAATGATATTTTTGCATCGGTGAACCTCTCTTTTAGCGCTTTTATTACCGGAAAGGCTAAAACTGTATCTCCGACATATGCCAAGCTAATCAAAAGTATCTTATGGT
Source organism: bacterium (assembly GCA_030637775.1). Lineage (GTDB taxonomy): Bacteria > Ratteibacteria > UBA8468 > UBA8468 > UBA8468 > DAOVGU01. The sequence goes on from DAOWFY010000004.1 coordinate 707, forward strand.
AATTTCCACAAAGCTTTCTTCTCCTCCCGGAGAAAAACAAAAAGGGCTTTAATGCAAAACCTATTATCCTATCACCAATTGCAAGGATTATTCTATTCCTTCTGTTGAGTATTTTAGACATCGGTAAAGGTTTTCATTTACTTAATTATTTTTATCGCGAAGTTGATTAATATACTGCATCATTTTCAATTTCTGATTGGCCCAAGATGAAATCCAAAAATCTTTTTTCAGCCCTTTTTCTTCGATAACAGACTTTAGTTCGTTATTATTACATTTTACCCATTTGGCCTTTCCTTTCAATGCGCCATTAATTAAGTTCAGAGCATGCTGTTTATAATTTCCCTGGACATGGTCTCTTTGGCATTGGAATCTAAAATAACCGCATCTAATTCTGCCGATGTAGTTACAAGCCTGACGTAATGACCAAAAGGTATCATTTGAGGTAGGATAATCCTTAAAAAATTCAACTTTATCATTCATAGTTATTTCATATTTGTTTGAAGGACCCTCCCAATCAAAAAGATATTTGACTTCAGGGGCATAGGGCTCTTTAGCCAATGCACCGGTGGCCATGGTAATCCCAAGTGAAAAAGAGATCACGCCGATATTGTTCGCGTCCACATAATGTAAAGAGGAAAAATATTTCAAGACGGTATGGAGATCATTTTGATGCACATTTCCCCCAAAATCTTCTTTACCGTCACTCTTACCTCGGCCTTCGGGGTCAAAATGAATCACCGCATAACCCTGGGAGGCAATATCTTTAGCCCTCAAGTTTAAACTGAACCATCGATCAAAAATAACTCCATCATTCAGACCACCCGGAACCAGAACTATGCCCGGCCACTTGTTATTCCCTTTAGGCCTGTGGATGTGGCAATACAACCTGTTTCCCTTGTTCAATGTGAGCCATAATTCTTCTTCTAAGGTAGCATACTTGCTTAAGCTAACTATAAACCAAAGGTTTTCGAAGGTAATCCTGAACAACTGCAGGAAACTATGGATAAGGCTCATCTCTCATTTTGCTAAAAGTAGATTTCCTTCTTCAAACTCCTCCCAGAATTCCCAGAGGGAAGGATATTGACGAACATATTTCTCTAACAGTCTAACAAACTGTTCAAAAATCTCTATATCGGATCTTTCATTAACTCTTCTAAGGGCTGGTTCAACTATGATCCGCTGCCTTTTTCTTTCTCTAACCACAAAGGCGGGAACGACCGAGGAGCCGGTTCTTTTGGCTAAGGATACCACATTCTTGGGGAAAAGCATCTCTTTCCCTAAGAAGTTAAAAGGAACATATCCCTTTCCGATGTATTTTGCTGACCCCACACCATCGGCGGCAATGATCAATATTTGGTTTTGTTTTAAACAATCATAGGCCGAACGCAAAAATTTGTCTCTCGGAATAAATTTAGCCGGAATTCTCTTCTCAATTTTTTGCCTCTGTTTTTGCGAAACATGGTGCTGAATGAAGCTAAGTTCCTCACCCCTTATGTGAAAGGAAATCTGGTTGATTTTATAGCCGGAAAGTCCCAACCCCACCTGCAACAGCTGTTTTGCGCCAAAATGGGAAGTCACCAGTATCACCCCTTTCCCTTTTTCCAGCTCTTTGTGCAAAAATTCTAAGCCCTGGAAAGCCACAATTCCTGCCATATTGTGCGGATTCAGCCGAGGATACTTGATAAGTTCCAGAACATTTCTACAGTGATTCCGTAGGTTATTTCTGATTATTCTCCTTAATTCCTTCTCTTCCGCCTCAAACGCCTGAGAGATATTCTCGAGCATCTTCTTTGTTCTGGCTGGACCTGAAAGAAAATAGTCCAGATAACCGAGAATGCCGCCGATGTAATAGATCGCTGAAAAGGGTAGAAAATTTACCACCCATTTTAAAGGAAACCAGAATAAGATTCTGCCGATGTCCTTTAAGAGATTACGATGAGCAATCATCTGCCAACTCTCAATGGCAACTTTAACCTTCCTCTGAGGAAAGAAAATATTTTTCTAAACAAAAGCAAAGGGTCATTTTTTATTAAAAATATAATCAAAAACCGCAACCTTTTTATCCGGTTCCTCAGACTATTATTATATCTAAAAACCCAGGTTGCCATTTCCTTTACTATTTTATTAAATCTCTCCTTTTCCAAGAATTTCATAAAGTGGTTGTCTGGCCAAAAGCGAAAGGTCAGAAAATCGGGATTCCTTGGAATCAATTTCAATTCAATACATCTATCCCAAAGCTCACTGCCCGGCATGGGGTCAAAAATATTGAAGGCAATTTCAGAAGAGGGGATTTGTTTCAATAATGTAAATGTTTCTTCTAAATCTTTTTTTGTCTCTTCAGGAAAACCGGCCATGAAAAAGGCTCCTGAAGGAACATTTTGCTGACATAAAAGATGGAAAGCATTTTTAATCTGAGTATTATTTATGTCCTTTTTTATCAGTCTTTGTATCCGGGGGCTTCCAGTTTCAACTCCAATTTCCAACTTGGTGCATCCTGCCCTTTTCATTAAAGATAATAATTCCTCATCAATCAGGTCGGCACGCGTTGCTGTTCTCCACGCAATATTAAATTTTGATTTAATCATTCCCCTTAAAATCTTAAGAACAACATTTCTATTAGCAGTAAAGCAATCATCCCAAAACATAAGATAGTTTATTTTGTATCTTTTCTGGATCCCCTTTATTTCTTCAATAACATTTTCAGGAGAACGGAAACGCACTTTCTTCTGCCAAAAATTCCTGGAAGAACAAAAACCGCAACGCCAGGGACACCCTCTACTTGTAATCATGCTTCCCAGAGCTCGATAATCAAAAAATTCAGGAAAAAGGATGAGATGACGTGCCGGAAAGGGTATTTCGTCAAGGTTCTCAATAAGAGCTCTCGGACGATTATGAAGAATCCTACCATCCTTCTTATAGCTTAAACCATTTATTTGAGAAAGATCGGTTAATTTAATCTTTCCTTCTAAGTTCTGGCAAAATTCCAAAAAACTTAATTCGCCTTCTCCTCTGATTACAAAGTCAACCTCCGGATAAAGAAGACAACTCTCGGGAAGGAATGTTGGATGACACCCTCCCCAGACCACCCAGCAATCCTTTCGATATCTTTTACAGATCTTACTTATATTTAAGGCCGAAGCAACCTCTGAGGAAAGAACAGAAATACCAACTAAATCTGGCTGAAAACTACAAATAACCTCTTCTGCCTCTTTCCAGACATAGTGGTTACTATTTTTTATTGTCTCTAAATACCTTCTCTGGGCAAGGGAGCGATGCCAAAATGTAATTTCCGCATCGGTTACGATATTCTCTTCAGAAGAATGAGGATTTTCCGCATGATAAATCTTTACCTCAAAGCCATTTTTTTCTAAAACGGCCGCTAAATATCCCAAGCCTAAAGGAAAATAGGGTGATTGTCCGATACCTTTTAATCTGGAATAAGGCGGTCTAATGAGCAAAATTTTCATCGATTGAAAAGTTTGTGCTTTATTTTCCTTAACTTTATTCCCGCCAAAAAAAGTAGTTTCCAGAAAAAATGCAAAGCATCAGAATTTAGTATCCTTACCATTTTTTTTATTATCAGGAGGCGTAAAATAAATCCCGGGAAGCTGCCTTCTCGGAAAAGCACCAGAAGCAAATTAAGATAATTTTCCTCCTTTTGAGCATAACTTTTGTTATAAATCTGCTTTTTTTCATCCTTGATTAGACCCTCTTTCTCGGCCAGATTATAAAGTTCTGTACCGGGATAAAGGACCAGGGAAAACAACTGCAAGCGGAAGGGACGGGGGATACGGGATATGAATTTCAAAGTTTCCATTTTGTCCTCTTCCGTTTCCGTAGGGATATCGAGTAAAAAATCGTAAAGCGGTTTTTTCATTTTTTCCCGATAGCGGTTAATGATGTAGGTACCCTTTAACATCCGGGAGTTGGTGAAATTTTCCCGATGAAATAATTTCTGAATTCGCTTACTTCCCGTCTCAATTCCCATCTGGATGCAAATCAAACCAGCATCAACCAGGCAGGACATTTTTTCTTCCGTAATGGTAAGGGGACTTGTCAGGCAAAAAAAGGGCAGGTTAATTCTTTTCTGATACTTTTCTCCAAATTCCCGAATACTTTTTATATTTCTGGAAAAAAAGGAATCATCGGAAAACCAGATAAGGTCCAAAAATGGCATTAATTCTTTTGCCCTTTCCAATTCCTGGATAATGCTCTCACTACTTCTCCAGCGCAGATATCTCTCATTTTCATAAAGTTTTTTCCAGGTCCAGTTGACGCAGTAGGAGCAGCGATGGGGGCAACCACGACTGCTCATTGTCTGGTAGCCAACCATCCTTAAGTATTCAGAGATAGTTCCCTTTGCCAAAAATTGCTTTAATAACTCTGAATTAAAAGGGACGATTTTGTTTCCCTTCAGAATATAATGTTCTTTAAGGCTGTAGTCGGGATGGGGCAAAAGATCAAGATTCTGGATTAGAGGGCCGGGAGCATTCTTTTTGATTTTTCCATGATCGCGAATCCAGAGATTTGCCAAATCTTTGTATGGTTTACCTGTTTGTAAGGATTGGCATAATCTTAGGATAGCATTTTCTCCTTCACCCACACATACAATATCGGCATATTTTAAACATTCCTCCGGCCTGATGGTAGGATGACACCCTCCCCAGATAATTGGTATCTTTAATTTGCTTTTTAATCTTTCGGTGATCTGAACCGCACTGGAAAAATAATTGGTCATCAAACTAATACCGATTAAACCGGAATCGGCGCAAAGGGGGATAAGCTTATTTAAATCCTCATCACGATATCTCGGTCTCTCTTCTCCCCTTAATTCGTCACCGGCTGTATCGGGAAGAAAGATCAAATTTGTCGGGAACCCTTTTTCCTTTAAGTAGGCAGAAAGCGTCCTCATGCCAAAGGAGGTAATATCCGGGTAGGGGGAAATTAAGGTTATTTTCATATTGTTTTTTGTCGTAAGAAATATTGCCGTATCCTGGCTAAATCACCGTGAGTAAGCGAAATAACTCCTTTCTTAAAGAGGACGATACGCTCGGTAAGCCAGTACAAAATATGATACAACTTTATGCTATTCCCTAAATTAAATACTCTAGAGATAGATTTTCGAGAAAGCAATTTTAAAAGACCACGGGGGAAATAGCAAAATCCAGCGAGGTAAATAAGATAATTCAGGAATGTTCCTTGGGGATGGAGAAAGGGTTTTCGGTAGATCTCTCTTATTTCATCCTTGATTAATCCCTCGGCTTTCGCTTTTTTGTGTAATTCTGTGCCCGGAAAGAGAACCAGGCTGGAAATTTGAAGTCGATAAGGTCGCGGAAGTTTTAAAATGACATCTAACGTAGCGCGCACATCCTCCTGTCTCTCCCAGGGATTATCTAAGATGATATGGTAATCTGGAGCCAGAAGTTTATGACGGTATTTGTCAATTAATCTTGCCACCCCTAAAATTTTTTTATTAGGTGTTGGGCGACGATACATCCGCTTGATACGGGAACTGCCGGTTTGAATTCCCATTTCCGTGAATACCAAACCGGCTTCAATGAGAGATTCTAATTTTTTCTCCGTAATTGTGGTTGGACTGCATTGAGCATGGAATGGTAAACCTATTCTTTTTTTATACTTTTTACTGAATTCCTCAAAGAACTCGTCCTTCCCGCCAAAGAAGGTGTCATCAAAGAAATTTATAAGTTCAATAAAGGGATACTTATTTTTTGTTTCTACCAATTCCTGGATGACATTGTCAATGCTTCTGCGGCGCAATATACCCATAACACTGCTGGCACAATAGCTGCATCTATGGGGACACCCCCGGCTGGTCATCGTGCGATAGGAAATCTTCAAATCGCCGTTAATATCGCAAAGAAGGGGCAGACTCCTCTTAAACAAATTTATATCCATTTCGCAAATACCATCCTTTTCTAAATCATAGATGTAACTGTTTTCCAATGCAAAATCGAAAAATGGAAGTTCATCAAGATTAGAAATAAGACCCCTCTTTGCATTTCTGATAATATCCCCATTCTTCCTGAACCATAAATTCTTGATGTGATAATAATTGAGGCCTTTTTCCATCCTCTCCGCCAATTCCAGCATTGCCTCCTCCCCTTCGCCAATACAGACAATATCTGCATAGCGCAGTGCTTCTTCAGGGCAATGGATAGGATGTATTCCACCCCAGATGACCGGAATCTTCCTTTTTCTGATTGCTTTTGTGACCTGAACCGCTCGGTCAAAGTACTGCGTCATAAAGGAAACACCGACCAAGTTTGAATTTTGAGAAATTTCTAAAATTTGTTTTACTATTTTTTCAGAATATTGATAAATGTAACCTCCTCCATGTTCTAAGTGGGCAATACCACCGGGTAAAAATATCATCCTCGTAGAGAAACCAGCCTTTTTCAGGCAGGCAGAGATGATTCTCACGCCAAAGGCGCTAATGTCAGGAGGGGTGGGGGTAATTAGGGTAATTTCCATAGTCTTCAAAGAAACTCCTTTCTAAACCTTTTGTATACTTATAAGCCAAGAAAAGAAAGTAGGCATAATGGGAAGGATACTTTCTTACATAATCCTCCAATCTGCGGACAAACCTCTGGGTATTTTCTCTGATATTCTCTTCCTGGTCCAAGGAATTCTCAAGAGGTAAACTTTCCTCAATGATAAGATGATGTGTCCTATCCTTCTTGCGCAGAATAAAGCTCGGGAGGACAGTCGCCTGGCTTTTTAGCGCTAACTCCATTGTCCCCGGAGGAAACCAGGCGTCTCTACCCAGGAACTTAACCTTGACCTTTCTTAGACCTCCACCGCCATCGATAGCAATTCCTAAAATACCATTTCCCATCAGACATCTAAAAGCTGGTCGCAGAGAGCCAAAGGCATCAATATGACTTACCGGCAGAGAAGTTTCCAGTTGTTGTCTTAATTGAGAAATCCTTTTTGTAAGGTAAGGAGATCCTTTCTGAAAGGTCTCTTCCCAGATGGTAGCGGAAGCACTTAGTTGACTCATCTGATAGCCCCGATAACCGATTGCCGGCATGATCATTTGGTTGGAGCCAAAATGTCCAAAAACAAGAATTACCCCTTTCCCCCTTTTTAAAGCCTGATCCAGATTTCCCTTTCCTTCCAAAGAGGTAATCTGGAAGATATTGGTCGGGGAAAAACGCTGATAAAACATAATCTCGATCTGGCTCATATAATAATTTTCAAAACTTCTTCTGATAATCGAACAAAGATTTCCTTCTTTTTCATTCAGGGAAAGTTTTAATTCCGCAAAAATTATTTTTTTTCTCTGGCGGGCAACTAAGAAAAATAATAGACCGATCATCTGACCTAAAAAAAGGTTAAATTTTATGGGAAGAAATTTCAAAAAAGTTCTGAAAGGATACCAATAAAACCAGCGCCCTAAATCCTTCAAGGACGATTTAATCATCCACATCTGCGTCCCATTAATTTATTTCTGATAAATTTGGAAGTTTTTTTCCAGGGCATGAGGAGTTTAAAAAGGACATTTAGATAATTATTTGCCGGGTTGATCCAGAATAGTTTACAAAGATCCTCCTTCTTTTCTGGTAACAGATTCACATCCGGGGAAATAACTCCTGATCTTATCGCCATCTC
>DAOWFY010000064.1 GCA_030637775.1 bacterium
CGTCCGCCTTTGGCGGACACCGTGCCCGCTCGTCGCCAACAAGGCACGCTTCAGGAAACTTCCTCGCCTTGGCATGTAAACCAATAGGAGGAGGTTTACTTTAAGCGTGCATTAGATGCCGGATGAATGCCCAGACAGAGGAGGCATCTCATAGGGAGTATCACTGCGAGCGTGCCGCTGAAGTTAACCTCCGAGTATATTATGGACCCAGAAGAAAGGATAAAGGAGTTAACCGAACTCATCAACTGCCATAATCGAAAGTATTATGTTGAGAATAATCCTGAAATCAGCGATTATGAATATGACACTCTTTTAAAGGAATTGATAGAACTGGAGAAAAAATACCCTCGATATAAAAGAGTCGATTCTCCAGCTCAGAGAGTAGGGGGGGAACCCCTAAAGGAATTTAAAACGGTAAGACATAGGTTCCCGATGCTTTCCGTTGATAATACCTATTCTCCCGAAGAACTGCTTGAGTTTGATAAAAGGGTGATAAAGCTTTTATCGAAAAAAGCCGAATATGTGGTAGAACCAAAGATTGATGGGGTGGCAGTTTCTCTCATCTATAAGAATGGTTTCTTTATCCAGGGGGTCAGTCGGGGGGATGGCTGGCAAGGCGATGAGATCACCGCAAATCTCAGAACAATCAAGAGTCTACCACTTTCCATTCCCTTCCCCTCAACGATAGAGGCAAGAGGAGAGGTTTACTTTAAGAGAAAAAATTTTGAACTTCTTAATCAAGAGAAGAAGAGAAAAGGAGAGGTTCTCTTTGCCAATCCCCGCAATGCTGCCGCCGGTTCCCTGAAACTGCTTGACCCAACCTTAGTTGCTCAAAGACCATTAAATCTCTTTGTCTATGCCGGCTATTTGAGGCAGGAATCAAAAGAGCATTATCAGATTCTCCAACTTTTAAAGAAATTTGGTTTTCCCGTTAATCCTCATATTAAGTTGCTTACCGATATCAAAGAGGTGATTGGCTATTGCCAAAAGTTTCAGGAAAAGAGAGAGAGGTTGGACTACGATACCGATGGGATGGTGATCAAGGTAAACTCCCTTATTGCCCAGGAGAGGTTGGGGGCAACCACAAAGAGCCCTCGCTGGCTCGTTGCTTATAAATTTCCCGCTGAGCAGGCAACGACAAAACTAAAGGACATTATCCTCCAGGTTGGTCGAACCGGAGTCTTAACTCCCGTGGCCATCTTGGAACCGGTGGAACTTGATGGTTCCACCATCTCCCGGGCCACCTTACATAATGAAGATGAAATTAAAAGGTTGGATGTCAGGATTGGAGATAGAATCTTCATTGAGAAAGGTGGGGACATCATCCCCAAAGTGATAAAGGTGGTAAAAGGTGCAAGAACCGGAAAAGAGAGAATTTTCAAGGTGCCGGAAAAATGTCCTGTCTGCGGAGGAAAAGTATATCGGGATGCTGAGGAGGTAGCGGTCAGATGCGAGAATATTCGCTGTCCGGCCCAGATAAGAGAGAGAATCAAACATTTTGCCAGCCGGGGGGCAATGGATATCGAAGGATTAGGAGAGGCAATTGTTAATCTACTTGTGGAAAAGAAATTGGTGGCCGACTATGGCGATCTTTACTATCTGAAACTTGCGGCTCTGGTTTCCTTAGAGAGAATGGGAGAGAAATCAAGTCAGAACCTCTCAGAGAGCATTGAAAAAAGTAAGAAAAGACCCCTGTCTAATTTTATCTTTGCTCTTGGCATCAGGCATATCGGTATCCATGCCGCAGAAATTTTGGCCGATAGATTCTCCTCCATTTCAGAGTTAAGAAATGCCGGCCTAGAAACCCTTTCTTCCTTTTCCGAAATTGGACCAATTATGGCCGAAAGCATTTTTAATTTCTTTCAGAATAAAGAAAGTATTCTTGTCTTGGAAAAATTGGAAAGAGCAGGAGTAAGACAGAAAAGTGAAAGGGGAAAGGAAAGAAAAAGAATATTTTCCGGAAAAAGGATTGTTCTCACGGGAATACTGGAAAGTTTCACCAGAAGTCAGGTTACCAGATTAATCAAGGATCTCGGAGGAAGAGTCACCTCCTCGGTCTCGCCAAAAACAACCTTTGTTCTTGCGGGAAAAGAACCAGGATCAAAATTGGAAAGGGCAAAAGCCTTAGGAATAAAGATTGTTGATGAGAAAGAATTTAAAAACCTTTCCCACCTCGTAGGTGGGTAGGTCTACGTTATGCAGGATAAAATTAAAGACTTCCTCGAGCATCTTAAAATGGAAAGGGGACTTTCACCAAATACCATAGCCTCTTATGGCTATGATTTGGAAAAATACAGAAAATTCCTTGATGAGAAAAAGATTCCCTTTGTAAAGATTTCGGAGGAAAGCCTTGTCCCTTATCTGGAGGATTTAAAAAATAAAGGGCTTTCCTCTCTCTCCATCTCGAGAAATTTGGCAGCCATAAAAGGTTTCTACAAATTCCTCTTTGCCGAAGGCTCTGTCCCCTCCGATCCCCTCAGCAATATAAGCTCTCCAAAACTCTGGAAAAGATTACCTATGGTTTTAAAGAAAGAAGAGGTGGAAAAATTACTTACTTCCTTCAATGAGCAAAGAGGAAATGGATTTAGTAGCCGAAATTTAGCCGTCTTAGAATTACTCTATGCCAGTGGGTTACGTGCCTCTGAAATCATAAACTTAAAGGTTTCCGATCTTCATCTAAAGCAAGACTATGTCCGGGTGATGGGGAAAGGGAGAAAAGAGAGGATAGTGCCGATAGGAAGTAGAGCAAAAATCGTTCTTTCCTTATATCTTAAATATTGGAGAGGTAGATTTACGCGGAAGGATAGACCAACAAATATTTTCTTTTTAAGTAGATTAGGAAAGGGATTATCCCGGCAGAGCCTCTGGAAGATAGTTAAAAGGCATGGAGTAAAACCCCATACTTTACGGCATTCATTTGCTACCCATCTTTTAGAAGGGGGAGCGAATTTAAGAGCGGTGCAGGAACTATTGGGGCATAGTTCTATCTCCACCACCCAGATTTATACCCATATTGAGAAAGGAAGATTAAAGGAAATTCATCGCAAGTACCATCCACGGGGATAAACGATAGAAAGGAGAAAAATGGAAAAGTTAGCGATAAAGGGAGGCAGACCAATAAGAGAGAAAGGATTTCCTGCCTGGCCAATATTTGATGAGAGAGAGGAGAAGGCAATTTTAGAGGTTTTGAGGAGCGGTAAGTGGTGGTATGGAGAAAGGGTCAAGGAATTCGAGGAGAAATTTGCTGCTTTTCAAGATGCCAGATATGGTGTCTCCTGCACCAATGGAACTGCCGCTTTAGAGATTTCTCTCTTGTCTTTAGGAATTGGCGCCGGGGATGAAGTTATTGTCCCTCCCTATACCTTTGTCGCTACCGCCTCGGCCGTTCTTAAGGTAAATGCTATTCCCATCTTTGCCGATATCCAGTTGGAAACAGGAAATATTGACCCCAAGGATGTAGAAAGAAAGATAACTGACAAAACCAGAGCAATAATTCCGGTTCACTTTGGCGGGTTTCCCTGCGATATGGATGCTTTAGGTGACATTGCGCAAAAGCATCATCTAAAGATTATTGAGGATGCCTGCCATTCCTGGGGAAGCAAATGGAAAGGAAAAGGAACGGGAGCCATCGGAGATTGTGGAGTTTTCAGTTTTCAGATGAGCAAAAACATCACCGCAGGAGAAGGAGGAATCATCTTAACCGATAATGAAGATATCGCAGATACAGCTAAAAGTTATACCAATTGTGGAAGGGGAAAGGATAAGCCCTGGTATGAACACTATCTTTTAGGAGGAAACTATCGCATGACCGAAATGCAGGCTGCCATTCTTTTAGCCCAACTGACAAGGCTAACCGGGCAAACGGAAAAAAGGGAAGAGAATGGCACCTATCTGGACGAAAGATTAAAGGAGGTGCCGGGCATAAGAATAATGAAAAGAGATAGCCGGGTAACCAAACGCTCCTATCATTTGTATATCTTTCGTTATATCGAAGAGGAGTTTGAGAATCTACCAAGAGAGAAATTTATTGAGGCATTGAAGGCCGAGGGGATTCCGGTATCCTCCGGCTACCCCCATCCACTTTACAAAAATCCTTTATTCTTAAGGAAGGGAAAAGGTGCAAAATATTGTCCGGTTTCCTGTCCTTTCTACGGAAAAGAGATAGACTATGCCAGGGCAAATTGTCAAAATTCAGAAAGAATTTGCCGGGAGGCTATCTGGCTGATGCACCCTGTACTTTTAGCCGAAAAGAAGGATATGGATGATATCGTGAAGGGAATTGAAAGGGTAAGGGAGAATTTAAAGGAGCTTCTATAGATAAATGAGAAAGATTCTGATTACTGCGGGTCCGACGAGGGAAAAAATTGACCCGATAAGGTTTATCACTAACTCCTCCACAGGAAAGATAGGTTATCTTCTGGCTGAATTGGCAAGGAAAAAGGGATTTAAAGTAATTCTCATCACCGGACCTACATTCCTTAGACCACCGGAAGGAATAAAGGTAATTTGCGTTGAGTCGGCAAAGGAATTAAAAAAAGAGGTCCTCAGGTACATTAGCCAGGTTGATTGCCTGATTATGGCTGCTGCTGTGGGGGATTACCGTCCGCTAAGAATTGAGCAAAGCAAAATCAAACGCAAAAAAGAACTTGTTCTTTCTCTTATGCGCAATCCCGATATTCTTAAAGAAGCAGGGAAAAGAAAGAAAAAGAGGCAAGTTTTTGTTGGTTTTGCTCTGGAAACAGAAAATTTTGTCAAGAATGGTATGCAAAAAATAAAAGAGAAAAATCTTGATTTTTTGCTCGTTAATAGTCCCGGCTTCTTTGGTGAAGCAAAGGGAAAGAAAATAGTTAAACTCATTAAAAGAAAGGGGGAGATCGTGGAGCTTTCCACCCTCTCCAAAAGAAAAATTGCCAGGAGAATATTAAATGAAATTGACGGTTATCTTTGTAAGTAGTTATCTCCCGAGAAAATGTGGCATTGCCACCTTCACCGATGATTTAGTGAAAAACTTAGAGAAAATAAATGTAAACGTACACTGCAGGATAGTTGCCATTGAGGATAAAAAGTATAGATACAACCGGAGAGTAAAATTTCGCATCAACCAAAAGGAAAAAGAAAGTTTTTTGGCGGCGGCAGACTGGCTTAATAATTCTAAGGCAGATCTGATTAATCTTCAGCACCAGTTCCTTCTCTATGGAGAAGAAGGGGAGTTTACCCGTAGCTTCCTTAATAGAATAAAATTACCGATTATCACCACAATCCATACCCTTTCGACTCAACCCACTAAAAGAGAAAAGGAAGCGATTAAGGCTATCCTCAGGAAAAGCAAAAAGGTCACCGTGATGATTAATTATGCTCAAGATATTCTAAAAAAGGTTTATCAAGCGCCGGAAGAAAAGGTTGTGGTTATTCCCCATCCTGTCCCAGAAATAGAAAAAATTGACCGAGAAAGGGCAAAATCAGAGTTAGGTCTGAAAGGAAATATCATCTCTACCTTCGGTCTTATTCGCAGGGATAAAGGGATTGAGTATGCAATTGAGGCTCTTCCGGAGATTCTTAAAGAGCACCCAAAAACCTTCTACCTGGTCATTGGCAAAACCCACCCCAGCCATCAAGCAAAAGAGGGTGAGAGGTACCGGGAGGAGTTGTCAGAGAAAGCGGAGAAATTAGGGGTAAGAAAAAATGTTAAATTCATCAACCGCTTCCTTCCTTTGAAAGAATTAGCCGGTTATCTTTGCGCTACCGATATTTTCCTTACTCCTTACTTAGGAGCAGAGCAGGTTTCCAGTGGCGCTCTTATCTATGGTCTTTCGCTTGGCAGAATCTGCATCTCCACACCCTTTTCTTATGCTAAAGAGATTCTATCCTCCGGTCGGGGGATTCTCATAGAGTTTCGTAAAAGCAGGGCTATCGCGGAAGCTGTAAATAGAATCTTAAAGGATGAGAAATTGCGGAAAAATATGGAGGGAAAGGCTTATCAATATGGCCGGAATCTCCCCTGGTCTGAGGTAGCCAAGAGGTATTTAAAACTGTTTCAAGAGAGTAAACAAACAGAAAAAAACAGTTTAAATTTGTAGGGGTCGGATTCATCCGACCCGCTATCGGGCTTGATGAATCAAGCCCCTACGTGACAAAAA
>DAOWFY010000092.1 GCA_030637775.1 bacterium
ATCAAAGCTCTCCACCCCTAACATAAAGACAAAAACAAAGATTAAAAAACCAAGAAGAATATTATTGAAGGGACCAGCACCCACCACCAGCGCCCTGATGCCCGGAGACTTAGAAAAATATTCTCTCCCATTCACGAGATGGGAACCCTCTTCTTTTTTCGTTTTCTCCTTTTCCTCCGGATATTCACCTGCCAATTTCACCGCTCCTCCAATGGGAAACAGAGAGATTTGATAGGTAGTTTCACCTTTCTTAAATTTAAAAAGAGCCGGACCAAGACCAAAGGAGAAGTTTTCCACCTTTATCCCTACCTTTTTTGCCACCAAAAGATGACCTAACTCATGGATGATAATCACGACACCAAAGACAACAAGAACCGCTAAAATATTAATAATCATTTTTTTAGTCTTGGGGGTCAGGTCTCAACATTTGACAACTCCCGATGAAGTTAGAGATTTTTTAAGATTATTCTAATACTAAATTGATATGAGTCTTGAACTCATAAAATTTTGTCAAATGTTGAGACCTGACCCCTTTACATAAATCTCTGAGCTTTTTCTTTAGCCCATCTATCGGCTACTAAAATGTCCTCTAAAGTTGGGTCTTTTACCACCTGGTGAAGATCCATTGTCCTCTTGATAATTTCGGGAATCTTCCCAAACTTTATTTTCTTCTTTAAGAAGGCATCTACCGCCACCTCATTTGCCCGATTCAAAACCGCCGGCATCGTTCCCTCTTTATACAAAGCATCGTAGGCATATTTCAAACAAGGGAATCTGTCAAAATCCGGTTTCTTAAAATTTAATCTTTCAATTTTTGAGAAGTCCAACTTCGGCAAACTGCTTTCCACTCTCCCAGGATAATGCAAAATATAATGTAGAGGAAGCCGCATATCGGGAAAGGCTAAAATGGCAGAAATGAAGCCATCCTTAAATTCGACCAAGGAATGGATAATTGCTTCTCGATGGATAACTACCTCAATAAAAGCAGGCTCGACTCCAAAGAGATGATGGGCCTCAATTACCTCCAAACCCTTATTCATCAGGGTAGCGCTGTCAATACTAATTTTTTTACCCATCTTCCAGACAGGGTGCTTAAGAGCAATGGAGGGCGTTATATCTGAAAGGTCACCCTTTATTTTCGCTAAGGGACCGCCAGAGGCGGTAAGAATAATCCTTTTGATCTCCGAGGAGCAATGGCCTCTTAATGCCTGGAAGATACTATTATGCTCACTATCAACCGGAAGAATTTCTACATTGTTTTTCCTGGCGTTCTCGGTAACGATAGCCCCGGCAGAAACCATAACCTCCTTTGTAGCCAAGGCAATTGTCTTCTTAGCACAAATTGCCTCTAAGGTAGGAAGAAGTCCAACAATTCCTACGAGAGCGATAATAACCAAATCAACCTCTGGTTTCCTGACCAATTCCAGGAGGCCTTCCTTACCTAAAATTACCTTTATCTTTTTAGCCAGAGACCTCGATAAGAATCTTTCTCCTGCCTCTTTATCAGTAATTACCACCGTTTCCGGATGAAATTCCTCGATCTGCTTTTCCAAGAGGTCGATATTCGACCTTGCCGACAGCCCCTTAACCTGAAACTTCTCCCGTTCTTCCCTGATTACGGAAAGCGCATTCTGACCAATGGAGCCGGTTGAACCCAAAATAACAATCTTTTTCATAATCTCCCAAACTTCCGCTTCCTTTTGCTATAATCCTCCAAAGCGAGAAGAAGGTCTTCTCTGTTAAAATCAGGCCAGAGGGTCTCCGTAACATAGAGTTCGGCATAGGAGCTCTGCCATAGCAAAAAATTACTTAATCTTTTTTCGCCGCTGGTGCGGATAATTAAATCCGGTTCCGGAAGATCCTCGGTGTAGAGGTAGCGGGAAAAACTTTCCTCATTTAAATCTTTGATCTTAAGAGAGCCTTTTTTAAGATCTGCGGCAATCTTTCTGATGCCATCGATGATTTCCTGCCTCCCTCCATAATTAATGGCTAAATTAAGAATTAATCCTTTGTTATCCTTTGTTTTCCCGATCGCTTTTGCTAAAAGATTCTGAAGGGAGCCGGGCAATTCCTTTAGCCTTCCAACAGCATTAATCTTAACATTCTTCTCGTGCAGTTCAGCGACCTCCTTCTCGATGTATTTTGCCAAAAGTCTCATTAAAAATTTAACTTCAGGAACTGGCCTTTTCCAATTCTCAGTAGAAAAGACATAGAGGGTCAAAACCTTAATTCCTACTTCAGAGGATACCTTTATGATCTTCCGAACCGCCTCCACCCCTTTTCTGTGGCCAGCGATCCTGGGTAGGTGCTTTCTCTTTGCCCAGCGACCGTTGCCATCCATAATAATGGCAATATGCCTAGGAAAAGAGGGACACATCCCAATTTTTTGAGACAGTTTCTCATCTCTCTGTGCAGAAAAATTGGGATGTGTCCCCATTTTAAAGTTTAAATTCCTCCCCTAAATAGATTTTTCTTGCCTGCTCGCTCTCCACCAACTCCCTTGCCTCTCCCGAGATAAGAATTTCCCCGCGGTGTATAATATAGGAACGATCGGTAATTTCCAGGGTCTCGCGCACATTATGGTCGGTAAGCAAGATTCCTAATCCATCGCCCGCGAGTTTCTTGATAATTACCCTTATTTCAGAAACGGTGATGGGATCTATTCCGGAAAACGGCTCATCCAGAAGAAGGAAGGAGGGAGAGATCACTAAAGCCCTGGTTATCTCCAAGCGGCGCCTCTCTCCACCGGAAAGGACAAAGGCCTTATTCTTAGCCAGAGGTTCAAGCTCTAATTTTTTCAGAAGTTCTCTTAGCCGGCGCCTTCGCTCTTTCTTGCTTATCTTAAGCGTTTCTAAGATGGCCATAATATTTTCTTCCACCGTTAATTTGCGGAAGATTGATGGTTCCTGAGGAAGATACCCCATTCCCAGGCGTGCCCTTTTATAAATAGGAAGAGAGGTAATCTCTTCGCCATTAAGGGAAATGGAACCCCCCTCTGGTCTGATCAGACCAATGACAATATGAAATGTGGTGGTCTTTCCCGCTCCATTAGGACCAAGAAGACCTACAATCTCTCCTTCTCTCACCTCCAGGGAAAGATTATTTACGACAAGTTTTTTGCCATAGGACTTTCGGATATTGCTAAGCTTTAAAGATTTCACCATAGCTTTTCCTGCAATTTCTCTTTTGGGGGAAGGCCAAGATGCTGAAAGGCATGCTTTGTTGCGACCCTTCCCTTTAAGGTCCTTTCCAAATAACCTTCCTGCACTAAATAGGGTTCGTAAACCTCCTCTATTGTATCCGCCTCCTCACCGACCGCTACCGCCAATGTTTTTATTCCCACCGGTCCTCCGCCAAATTTATGAATAATAGCATCCAGGATTCTCTTATCCATTTCATCCAAACCCTTTTCATCGACCTCCAGCATCTTTAAAGAGCTATTGGCAATCTCGAGAGTAATTACCCCCTTTCCTTTGACTTGGGCATAGTCACGTAGTCGGCGAAGAAGCCGATTAGCAACCCGTGGCGTTCCCCGGGATCTTTTGGCGATCTCCTCGGCCGCTTTCTCCTCAACTTCAATCTTTAAGATTTTGCTGGAACGGTTAACAATCTTTGCCAATTCCTCTGGTTGATAAAAGGAGAGTCGATGACCGATACCAAATCGAGAACGAAGAGGGGAGGTGATAAGACCGGTTCGGGTAGTTGCTCCAATAAGGGTAAAGGGTTCCAGTGTCAGGCGAATGGTGTTGGCTCTTGGGCCCTCCCCGGTCATAATTGAGATCGTAAACTCCTCCATTGCTCCATAGAGGTATTCTTCTACAGTATGGGGTAGCCGGTGAATTTCATCGATGAAAAGAATGTCCATTCTTTTAAGATTGGTCAGGAGACCGGCTAAATCCCCCGGCCTCTCAATTACGGGACCGGAGGCGGTTTTAATATCCACCTCCATCTCCCGGGCAATGATATAAGCAAGAGTGGTCTTGCCCAGTCCGGGAGGACCGCAAAAGAGAGCATGGTCTAATGGTTCTCCTCTCTCCTTTGCCGCCTTAATAAAGATCTGTAGATTCTCTTTTACTCTGTCTTGACCGACAAAATCCTCAAATTCTTTAGGTCGCAAAGAGTTCTCATACCTTAAATCCTCCGCCGTTACTTTGGGACTGACAACCCCTTCCTTTTTCTTCATTCCTCTCTTCTAAATCTTTTCTAAAGCCTTTTTAATCACTTCCTCTAAGGTGATATCCTTTCCTAGCTTGGAAAGAGCGGCATCCACTGCTTTTAAGCTGGCAGCGCGCTTATAACCAAGAGTAACAAGAGCATTGGCCGCCTCATTGCGCAAAAGATAATCTTCTTTTCTCCAACCCTCTCTTTTGGGAAGAGCGGTAGAGAAAGGCTCTTTAAGTTCCACAATAAGCCGTTGCGCGATTTTTTTGCCAATTCCTGTAATTGTTGTAAGTAAACCGACGTCCTCATTAACGATGGCGGTTTTCAGTTTATCGGAAGAAACCCCGGAAAGGATGGTCAAAGCCAATTTTGGCCCGATACCACCGACATTAATCAGCATCAAAAAGGTCTCCCTCTCCTCTTTAGTGGCAAATCCATAAAGCCGAAGAGCATCCTCCCGAACGTAGGTGTAGGTAAAGATCTTAACAATTTCCCCGATCTTGCTTAATTGCTCAAATGTTGCAAGGGAAATCCCTACTCTATATCCCACATCATTGACTTCAACAACGATCTCGGTGGGCAACTTACTGACCAACTTCCCTCTTAGGTAAGATATCATAACAATATAATCTTTTAAGGTTTATTATACCATATTCTTTTGATTATGGATAATAAAAAGGAAGGGGATTAGGAGGTGGAAAATCAGGATTAGATTTTGTCAAATGTTGAGACCTGACCCCTTGTAGTAACTCAGGTAGCAGAGAGCAGTGGCTAAAGCATCGGAAGCATCAGGACTTGGCTCCTTCTCCAGCCCTAAAATCTGCTTCACCATAAAGGAGACCTGCTCCTTGGAGGCATTCCCTTTTCCCACAATATTTTGCTTGATTTGCAAGGGGGTAAAAGAGAAAATTCTTCTTTTTTTGTTGGTCGCCGCAACGATTGCCGCTCCCGCTGCCTTTCCCAGTTTTAAGGCAATCTGAGCATTTTTAGCGATATAGGTATCCTCAATGGCTACTACCGCCGGCTGAAACTCTTCAATAAGGGAGGAAAGGGAATCATAGATTTTCTTTAACCGGAGAGGGAAGGAGGTAGCAGGGGAAGTGGCAATAAAACCACAATCAACAAAGGAAGCCCCTGATTTAATCAGGGGTTTAATTTCTATGATACCGTAGCCGGTCTTTAGAAGCCCGGGATCGATACCCAGGATAATCATACTATTGCGTTGTCACCGCCTCAATTACTTCATCGGCAATATTAAAGTTGCTATAGACATTCTGCACATCTTCATCCTCCTCCAGACTATCCATTAATTTTAAGACGTTCTCAGCATCTTTTCCCTCTAACTTGACTGTGCTTTTGGGCAACATCGTAAGCGAAGCTTCACTTATCTTAATTCCCTTTTCTTCTAATATCTTCTTTACCTTTTCTAAATCCTCGGGTTTGGTGATAATTTCATATTCATCCTCTTCCGTTTTTAAATCTTCCGCTCCTGCCTCTAAAATGAGGGAGAATAGAGGCTCTTCTTCACTCTCTTTCCTCTCTATTCTGAGGATACCCTTTCTTTCAAAGAGCCAGCCAACACATCCACCTTGCCCTAAATTTCCATTATATTTAGTAAAGATACTCCTGATTTCTGAGCTGGTACGCTGCCGGTTATCGGTCAAGCCTTCAACTATCACCGCTACTCCAGCAGGTCCATATCCCTCATATACTACCTGCTCCAAGGCAACAGCCCCTGCTTCTCCAGTCCCTTTGGCAATGGCACGCTTGATATTTTCCGTGGGCATATTGAAATCCTTTGCTCTCTCTATTGCCAACCGAAGGCGGGGATTATTTTCGATATCCCCTCCTCCAAGCTTTGCGGCCATCATTATCTCCCGGATTGACTTGGTAAAGGCCTTCCCCCTCTTGGCATCTATTAGAGCTTTTTTATGCTTGATTCCTGCCCACTTAGAATGTCCAGACAATTTAGCTCTTCTCCTCTTTTAATTTCTTCCAGAAATCTTTTGCTTTAAGGTTTTCCAATGTCTTTCTAAATCTTTCCGCCTCCTCCAATCCAATTGGTCTTGTGCTCTCAGGAGAAAGACCAGGGGGAACTGTCTCCTTCATCAATTCTTCGGACACAAAGATAGGAACCTTAAACCTGAGCGCTAAAGCAATTCCATCGGAGGGACGACAGTCAATATACTTCACCTCTCCATTGAATTCTAAGAGGATTCTTGCAAAGAAGGTATTCTCCTTTAAGGTCGTGATCTCTAACCTTACAAATTCGCTCTTTAATTCTTCAATAATTGATTTCAGAAGATCATGGGTAAGAGGACGCGGCAACTTTACCTTTTCTAAAACGAGAAGAATAGATTGCGCTTCAAAGAAACCAATGACAATGGGAAGGGTTCTGTTTTTGTCATCTTTCAGAATTACAATAGGGGTCCCGGTTACAGAATTAAGCACTACACCAGCAACCTTTGTCTTAACCATCTTTTTTCTCTTTTGCCTCCATGATCTTCTTGGAAAGATGACCCGGAAGGACCTCATAATAGGAGAAACTTCTCCTGCTCTCCGCCTTCCCTTTAGTAAGAGAACGAAGCCCTGTAGCATAATTCACCATCTCTGCAAGGGGTAGGAGAGCCTTTACCAATTGGTGATTTTGTCTTGTTTCTATTGAAAGAACCTTCCCCCGTTTAGCATTGATGTCTCCGATAATATCGCCCACGAATTCTTGAGGGACGGAAACTTCCACACTCATAATCGGTTCTAAGAGAATTGGCTTGGCCTGCAAAACTGCTTTTTTGAGGGCAAGGGAAGCAGCAATCTTAAAGGCGATCTCTGAAGAATCAACCGTATGGAAACTGCCATCATATAGGGTTACCTTAAGGTCGGTGAGGGGATAATCGGCGAGCACCCCCTTTCCCATTGCCTCGGTTACCCCTTTTTCTACCCCCGGAATATACTGACCGGGGATCGCCCCTCCTTTAATCTCATTAACAAATTCGAAACCTTTTCCTCGGGGCAAGGGCGCCACCCTCAACCACACATCTCCGTACTGGCCATGACCTCCAGTCTGTCTCTTATACTTACCTTGAACAGAAGCGATAGCGGTAATCGTCTCCTTATAAGCAACTTTGGGAATACCCTTAATTACCTCCGCACCAAATTTGTCCTTGAGCCGATTAATCGAAATATCAAGATGCAGATCCCCGACTCCAGAAATAATGGTCTCCCCGGTCTCGCTATCCCGGCTTACATTAATTGTTCTGTCCTCCTCTCTCAATTTAGAGAAGGCAGCCGCCAGCTTATCCTCTACTCCTTTCTTCATTGGTTTTAAAGAGAAAGTGATTGCCGGCTCAGGAAATTTTAGAGGTGTCAGAATAATGGGTTGATTGGTATCGGTAAGGGTATCCCCTGTCTGGACAGAAGAAAGTTTGGCTACCGCCACAATATCTCCCGCTCCTGCCTGGGAAACAGCCTCCTGTTTCTTGCCAAAAATACGGAGAAACTGTCCGATCCTTTCCTTCTTTCCGGCCGTAGCATTGTAGATGCTGGAGTTGGATGAAATTTGGCCCGAGAAAATTCTGAAGTAACTTAATTTTCCCACAAAAGGGTCCAATACCGTCTTAAATACAAAGGCGGTAAATGGACCATTAGCAGAGCAAAACCTTGCTTCTTTTCGATTCGTTTTGGGGTTGATGCCCGCAATTTCCGGTAGACTCTCATTACCGGGAAGAAAGAGTCCCATAAAGTCAAGCAGTGGCTCAATGCCAATGGTTTGCAGGGAGGAACCACAGAGAAGGGGAACAATTTTTCTCTCAAGAATTGCTTTTTTTAAGCCTGCCTTAATCTCTTCTTCCGTTAAACTCCCCTCCTCTAAATACTTATTCAAAAGGGTATCATCCCCTTCTGCTGCCGTCTCTATTATTTTTTCCCGATAATCTGAATAATTTGTAGGCACCTGCCCAGAAAGTAGGTTTACAGCCTTTTTTAATTTTCCATTTTCAAAAAAAGGGAGATTGATTGGCAGGATGGTCTTGCCCAATGCTTTTATTACTGTCTTCAAGAGAGGGAAGAAATCTCCCTCGAGTTCATCCAATCTATTTACAAAGATTACCGTCGGTAACCTCTTCTCTTGAGCTTGGATCCAGGCCTTTTCCGTCCCAACCTCAATCCCCTCTATCGCTGAAATGTTAATAATGACGTTATCTATCGCAGAGAGCGTTCCTATCACCTCACCGATAAAGTCTGCATACCCAGGAGCATCAATAAGATTGAGGAGCGTATCTTTCCATTTTGTCCAAGCAACACCTAAGCTGATGCTCATCCCCCTTTTGATCTCTTCGCTATCGGAATCCATTACGGTATTTCCCTCTAAGATGCTTCCCAGCCGAGAAATGGCTCCGGATTTATAAAGAATGGCCTCACTGAGTAAGGTCTTACCCGACTTTGAATGACCGAGAACACCAATATTTATTTTTTTCATTATCAAGGTCTAGAGACCTTTCCCACAATGAATAATTATGTGGGAAACATCTCCTGATGTTGATATGCTTTTTAGGAGTGTCCCTAGTAATGCCCTACTCTCCCAGAGGGTTGCCCCAATAGTACCATCGGCGCTGAAAGGCTTAACGACCGTATTCGGAATGGGAACGGGTGTTGCCCTTTCGCTCTTGAATTACTAGAGACTCTTTTACTATAAGTTAAACCGGGAAAGAAGTCAAACTACTCAACAATTAATGGAGGCAGGCTTCAAGGAGATCGTGCAGACTGGTTAACCCCACACAAATGCAGGTGTCGGCCGCCCCATAATAGATTTTTACCTCGCCCGTTTCTTCCAAAATTATTCCGCAACCGAAGATGACATTGGGCACATCCCCGGTCCTTTCATAATATTCCCGGGGGGAAAGGATGGGGGCTTCACAACGGGCGATCAATCGGGAAGGGTCTTTGAGGTCGAATAGGGCGGTTCCCAGACGATAGATACTTCCGCTGGGTGTCTTCTTAACCCCATGATAAATTTCCAGCCATCCCTTGTCAGTCTCAAGAGGTGGAGGGCCGGAGCCAATCCTTGCGGAGTCCCAATAGCCTGGTCTGGTCTCCATTACACATTTAGAATCTCCCCAATAGAGAAGATCGAGAGAATAGGAAATCCAGATATTACCTCCAGCCGCCATTGGTCGATCAAAGCGAACAAAACGATTGTTGATCTTTTTAGGAAAAAGGGCGGCGTCCTTATTTTCCGGCTCGGAGATCAGAGCAATTCTTTTAAAGGTTTTAAAATCTTCGGTAGCGGCCAGAGCAATGCGGGTGCCAGCGTGGGAAACGGCAGTGTAAAGGATGTAGTAAGTATCCCCAATCTTGGTAATTCTCGGATCCTCTATACCCCGCTTTTCGTAGGTTTTAAAAGGCTCCTGACTGCTCCATTGCATAACCGGCCTTTCCGAAACCTTGAAATG
The DNA here is from genome assembly GCA_030637775.1 of bacterium. Taxonomy (GTDB): domain Bacteria; phylum Ratteibacteria; class UBA8468; order UBA8468; family UBA8468; genus DAOVGU01. Next base: position 9,609 of record DAOWFY010000092.1, read on the forward strand.
AAACCCATCTTTGCCTCTGGCTAAAAAGAACCTCGATTTACCCTCCAGGCCTTCAACTCTGAGCAAAAGTAGATACTCATCTTGATATTTGGTGACGGCGGCATTGAATACGGCATTGCTCAGTTGGGGAATATCATCCAAACTAATGATGGGATTTCCCGCGTACTTAACGATAAGGTCTCGCCAATACTTCTTTTTATTTTTAGCCATCATTTTTTTAATTTTTCTTGAATATTCTTCAGAAAGGGTGGAGAGATAACCCCTTTTTCGGTAATAATCGCGGTGATAAACTGGGCAGGAGTGACATCAAAGGCGGGATTATAAACCTTAGTCCCTTTAGCGGCAATTCGCTTACCAAAAGGTTCGCTAACCTCTTTCTCCGCTCTTTCTTCAATGGGGATTTTTTCTCCACTCTTAATTTTAAGGTCGAAGGTAGAGGATGGTGCAGCAACGTAGAAGGGAATTTTATGGGCTCTTGCCAGGATGGCGAGAGAATAGGTACCGATTTTGTTGGCGGTATCCCCATTGGCCGCAATTCGGTCTGCTCCAACAATTACCAAATCTATCTTTTTCTGCTTCATTATAAGACCAGCCATATTATCACAGATTAAGATAGTTTCAATCTTATATTTCTTTAATTCCCAGGTTGTTAGCCTGGCCCCTTGCAGGAGGGGTCTGGTCTCATCAACATAAACACGGATCTTCTTTCCTTCCTCCTTTGCCGTAAAGATCGCCCCTAAAGCGGTGCCAAAACCTGCTGTGGCTAGACCTCCCGCATTGCAATGGGTAAGGATATGGCAATTATCCTTAATCAGGGAAGCGCCGTATCTGCCAATTTCCCCACAGATTTCATCATCCTGCCTGATTATCAGCAGTGCCTCATTTAACAAAACCTTTTTCAATCTATTTATATAAGAACTTCCTTTGTAGGGGCTTGATTTATCAAGCCCGCGGGTCGGATGAATCCGGTCCCCCACAGGTTTGCACCGAACCAGGGTTTTTCCCATTCTTTTTAGCCCCCAGAAGAGGTTAACTGCGGTTGGTCTCCTCGTAGAGAGATATTTAATTGTCTCTTCTACCTCTTTCCTGAATTCGCGATAATTTTTAGCAGAGGATAGCTTCATCTGCAGTGCAACTCCCAAAGCGGCTGTTAGACCGATCGCGGGAGCACCCCTTACCTTCAAAGAGCTGATTGCCTCTCCTATCTCCTTTAAAGTGGAAAGGTCAAGATAAATAAGTTTAGCCGGCAATTGTGTCTGGTCAATGATCCTTACCTTTCCTTTGGACCAACTAACTGTCTTGATCATTTTTAAATCAGCGAGGCTAAAAGCCTCGCACCACAGTAGTGCGAACCTTTTAGGTTCGCTAAAAAGGGAATTCTGCTTTCTCAGGAGGCAAAAAGGTGAACATTCTTGAGAAATCTTTTGACCTGATCATGACTTCCCGCAAGTATGAAATCTATGCAGTGGTGAATCTTATTCCCTTTTCTTTACGTAGTTTCTCTATTTTCTTCCACTCTTCAGGAGTATAGGAGTCTTCTGCAATTGCCTTTAATGGCCTGAGGAGTATACCTTCCCTTTGAGGTTCAAAAGCGACAATCGTTCCCTCGCTGATTTTACATAACTCCCTTATGGGTTGAGGAATCGTCAACTGCCCTCGGGAAGAGATTATAGATATACTCTTTGCAGCATCTTTCAATAGCTGTTCTATCCCTTCATCTTTTCTGATATGTTTTGTCTTCATTGCCATTTTCTCCTATTTTCTGTAAATAAGTATAACACTTTAACAAAATTCTGTCAACACACCCATTTTCTTAAGGTCAAAGGAACTAATGCCTTTTTCAAAGGGAAGGACAATACGTCCTGTTATTTTATATCCTCTATTTGCTCTCAATCCATACATGCATGATTTAATTTGATTGAATTTTCTGGACTATTGAGTGCTTAAATGATAGACGCGGTAGAGATTTTAGAAAGTTTTGTGCTAATGTCAGAATTTTAGTTTAAGGGGAAAGAATCAATTTTTTTGATGGGAAATCGGAGACCTCAAACTTGGAGAGACTTAAAATCTGGCTTGCTCTATTTATATCTATCCCTACGATATTATTATTTTCGTCAAAATCAATTACAATACCAGGAGCAACCTCTAAAGATTCTTTACTATTTTTCTCGCTCAGATCTATATATAAAGAGTCGGTATCTTTATAATACTTAATTTTCATAAATGGCACCTCCTTTCAAAGCTTAAACCCCCTATCTATAAAAGCATTGTGGATCGTAAAACCATCTTCCAGAGTAACTACTCTTAAATATTTCCCCTCCAATTCTTCTACCTTTCCCCAGAAACGAATGCGTCCATCTGACTGAACTTCCTTCTTTATAGGGTGCTGTATTATCTTCCTGCATAGCTCTATAGTTAGATAGGGTCTCTTCCTCAGAATTTCGTTTTTAAAATAACTCGTTACTCCTTCTTCCATTACCCATCTTTTTATCTTATATTAGCATATTAATCCCTTTCAGTCAAAACAAACAACGTATGAGACGGGTACATAGGTAAAACAATCTCTGGTATTGATTTACCCCTGATTAAATCAGGGGCTATGGGAGCAAGATAACCTAAGGATTGTTGCTACTGAACCTTTGGCGACCCAGGGCGATCCGACGATGTCTCAGTGTCAGGATGAGGTTGATTCAAGTGGCAAGAGAACTATTCAAACAGTAAGGACAATGAATTGGATTGAGCAAGAATTGTTGACTGATGCTTCTCTGGAAGTGAAACACCAACCATTGCTTTCCTTCGGCTTGGGAAACAATGGCGCATGAAACACAAGCATTTTCAGAAGAAGTAGCGCAATTTTGATTTTCCTACAAATTAAAGATATTATTTTACGCAAAAAGGCGAACATTCTCCTCACCCGCTAAATCCTTTACCTCGGAGAGAAGTTCCGGCGTCAGCTTTACTTTAGTTTCTGTCTGAATAGAGACTTTTTCTTTATTGGGGAGATGAAGCAGTAAATAAACCGGGGCCTTCCCCTTAAACCTAACCAATAATTTCTTTAAAGATTCCAGAGTGTCCTTTTCCAGGCCGGCAAGATAGAACTCAATCTCCACTCGATTTGTTAGTTTTTCTGTAACTTCATTAATGGGAAGGACTTCGGTAGCAACGATGGATGGTCTTTCATTGCGAAAGTCAACCTTTCCTTTTATAAAAACAACTGAGCCCGTCCGAATATGGTCAGCAAACTGGCCAAAGGCCTCGGGAAAAAGTATCACCTCCGTTTTCCCCTTTAAATCCTCCAAAACAAGAGTTGCCATTCTCTCTCCTCTTTTTGTCATCAGCCTTTTTAC
>DAOWFY010000022.1 GCA_030637775.1 bacterium
AGAAGGATTATCAAGGGAGGCTCTCACTTCTCAACTCCCGGAGGATATCTCATTTTAGAGATGGGAGCAAATCAGTCCGAGAGCATCAGAAATTTAGTGGAGAATAATGGGTCCCTTTCGCTGGAGAGAATCGTTCCCGATTATCAGGGGATAGAGAGAGTGGCAATTATCAGGCATGGATAAGATTATTATCAAGGGTGGAATCCCTTTGAAGGGAAGGGTAAAGCTCTCTGGCTCTAAGAATAGCGCTTTGCCAATTCTGGCTGCTACCCTTTTAGCAGAAGGGACCTCTAATATTGAGAATCTTCCTCTCTTAAAAGATATTGAGACAATGCTAAGGATCTTGGATTCTTTAGGGGCAAAGATAGAATTGGGGAAAAGATCGGTAAAGATAAATACAGAATCGGTAAGAAATTTTACCGCTCCTTATGATTTAGTGCGTACGATGAGAGGTTCCATCTGTATCTTAGGTCCTTTATTAGCCCGCTTTGGGAGGGCAGTTGTTTCTTTACCCGGTGGTTGTGTTATCGGTCCGCGGCCGATTGATTTGCATCTTAAGGGATTGGAGAAGTTGGGAGCAAAAATTGAGATGAAAAAAGGCGATATTAAAGCTAAAGCTAAGAAACTAAAAGGAAAAAGAATCTTTCTTGGGGGTGCTTTTGGCTCCAGTGTTCTTGCCACCGCTAATCTGATGATGGCCGCCACATTGGCAGATGGAGAGACTTTGATTGAATTTGCGGCCTGCGAGCCAGAGGTTGCTGATTTAGCAAACTTCTTAAACGGGATGGGGGCGAAAATTGATGGCGCAGGCTCCCATTTCTTGAGGATTAAGGGGGTAAGAAGATTAAAGGGGGGAACTTATAGGATAGTTCCTGATAGGATTGAAGCAGGAACCTATTTGGTTGCCGGGCTAATTACCAAAGGTGAGGTTGCAATTGAAGGAGCAATTTCCAGACATTTAGGAGCAGTAATTGATAAAATAGAGGAGGCGGGAGCAAAAGTAGAGATTAAAAAAGAAAACAGCCTTCATATTAAAAATTCTGGTGGTTTAAAATCTGTTAATGTTATCACCTTACCTTATCCGGGCTTTCCTACAGATATGCAGGCGCAATTTATGGCCCTGATGTGTCTTGCCAAAGGTACCTCCATTATTACCGAGCGTATCTTTCCCAAACGTTTCATCCATGTAGGAGAGCTAAATCGAATGGGTGCAGATATTAGTATGGAAGGGGACAGCGCCATTGTCAAAGGGGGTAGAGTGTTTATCGGGACAAGGGTGATGGCCTCTGATCTCAGAGCAAGTGCTGCTCTTATCTTAGCCGCTTTGGCGGCGAAAGGAGAGACAGAAATTTCCCGGGTTTACCATCTTGATCGTGGTTATGAAAGATTGGTGGAAAAACTCTCTACACTTGGTGCTAAGATTAAAAGAGTTGAATAAAAGTAGATAATAGAGTAGTATGATGAAATGTTCTCCCCAGTTATGAGGAGACACAGGGAGAAATATGGTCAGAATCAGATTAAGAAGGGTAGGGGCAAAGAAGAAGCCCTTATTTAGGATTATTGTGGTAGATAGCCGGAAGGATGGTTTAGGAGATGTTATTGAGACCATTGGTTTCTATGACAATAGAAGTAATCCCAAGGTAATAAAAATTAATAAGGAGCGTACTACTTATTGGCTGGAGAAAGGGGCTCAGCCAACGGAAACGGTGAAAAGTCTCCTTAAAAAAGAAGCAATAAAGTGTTGATTGATATTTTAACGATTTTTCCTGAAATCTTTACTCCCTTGGAGGTGAGTATTATCAAGCGGGCTAAAGAGAAGGGTCTCGTCAAGATTAATATTTATAATCTAAGAGATTTTACGCATAACAAGCATAAAAAAGTAGATGACTTTGCTTATGGTGGAGGAAGAGGAATGGTGATGAAGCCGGAGCCAATCTTTGAGGGGATAGAATATATTAAGGAAAAATTAAAAATTAAAAATGAAAAATTAAAAATTATTCTCCTCACCCCTATTGGAACTCTTTTCAGCCAAAAGATGGCCAAAGAACTTTCTCAAGAGAAGCACTTAATTTTTATCTGCGGACATTATGAAGGGGTAGATGAGCGGGTAAAAACGATTGTTGATCAGGAGATCTCTATTGGTGACTATGTTTTAACCGGTGGGGAATTACCGGCAATGGTAGTGATTGATGCTGCCTGTCGGCTTATTCCTGGTGTTCTTCCCAAAGAGGCAATAGAGGAGGATTCCTTCTCTACCGGGGTATTTGATTGGCCGCATTATACAAGACCTCCTATCTATCAAGGCTTAAAAGTTCCCGAGGTTCTCCTCTCAGGTAATCACCGGGAGATTGCTAAGTGGCGCCGGAAACAGGCAAAGGAGCGAACACGCACTCTTCGCCCAGATCTTATAAAAGAGGTTAAAAATGAATGCTCCTGAAAAAACTTTTTCTCAGTTTTCGGTAGGGGACGAGGTTGCTGTCCACCTTAAAATAATTGAGCCGGAAAGAGAGAAAAAAAAGGGTAAAAAAGAAGAAAAATCTCGAGAGAGAATCCAGATTTTTGATGGTATCGTAATCGCTAAAAAAGGGAGTGGCGCAAATGAGACATTTACTGTGCGCAAAATCTCCTATGGGGAGGGAGTGGAAAGAATCTTTCCTCTTCATTCTCCGCTTATTCAGGATATCAAGATCAAGAAGAAAGGAGAAACAAGAAGAGCAAAATTGTACTATCTTAGAAGGAAAGTTTGAGTTGACAAAAGAAAGACAAAGGCTGGGCAGGGAAGGGGAGGAGCGAGCAGAGAAATTTTTGCGCTCTGAGGGCTACAAAGTAATAAATAGAAATTTCAAGACCCCTTTTGGTGAGATCGATCTCATTGCTTACAAGAGAAAGGTTCTTGTTTTCATTGAGGTGAAAGCAAGAACCTCTTATAATTTTGGGAGGCCTGAGGAATCTATCTCTGAGGAGAAGAAGAAAAAAATATCTAAGGTTGCTTCTTTATATCTCAAAGCAAAAAAATTGAACGGGGTTGATTGCCGTTTTGATGTTGTCGCTCTTGTCTTAGATAAAGAGAAAAAAGTAAAAATTAAGTTAATTGAAAATGCCTTCCAGTTATGTTAGCCAAGGTTTATTCTGCCACGATCTTGGGGATAGAAGCATATCCAATCGAGATTGAAGTAGATGTTGCGCGAGGTCTGCCTTCCTTCTCTATTGTAGGGCTACCTGATCAGGCAGTGAGAGAAAGCAGAGATAGAGTTAAGCCTGCCCTAAAGAACTCCGGTTTTGAATTTCCCGTAAAAAAGATTACCGTCAATCTGGCCCCCGCTGACCTTAAAAAGGAAGGTCCTTCCTTCGATCTTCCTATCGCTATCGGACTCCTGGCCGCAACAAAAGTAATTAAGTGCGATCGATTAGCCGACTATTTCATCTTAGGAGAGCTTTCCTTAGATAGCTCTTTGCGACCGGTAAAAGGAATTCTTCCCACGGTATTGAAGGCAAAGGGCCTGAAGAAAAAGGGAGTTATCCTGCCCGAGGAGAATGCCCGAGAGGCAGCTTTAATTAAAGGGATCGATATCTATCCCGTTGGCTCATTAAAGAAGGCGATTGATTTCTTGGAAGCAAGAATTGAAATCCTTCCTTTCTCCCTGGAGGTGAAGAATCTCTTTAAAGAAAGAGCAATTTATCCCGTAGATTTTGATGAGGTAGCTGGTCAGGAGCACGTGAAGCGGGCTTTAGAGGTAGCGGTCAGTGGAGGCCATAATCTTCTCCTTATTGGACCTCCGGGTTCAGGAAAGACGATGTTGGCGAAGAGACTTCCTACCATTCTTCCTGATATTACTCTCGGTGAGGCTTTAGAGACAACCAAGATTCACTCCATTGCCGGCCTTCTAAATCCCAAAGAGGCCATTGTAGCGACTCGTCCCTTTCGCAGTCCTCACCACACAATCTCCGATGTTGCCCTTATTGGTGGTGGTCCTTTTCCTAAACCCGGAGAGATAAGTCTGTCCCATAACGGTGTTCTCTTTTTGGATGAATTTGCTGAATTTCATCAGGATGTGCTTGAGGTGTTGCGTCAACCATTGGAGGATGGGGTAATACATATCTCTCGCGCCAAAGGCTCAGTTAGTTTCCCCGCCAGATTTATGCTTGTAGGAGCAATGAATTCCTGCCCCTGCGGCTACTATACCGACCCCAGACACGAATGCACCTGCACTCCAAATCAGATCCAGAAATATCGCGCTAAACTCTCCGGCCCCCTTTTAGATAGAATTGACCTGCAGATTGAGGTTCCGGGAATATCCTTTTCCCAAATGGCAAGTGAAGAGAAGAAAGGGGAAAGTTCAAAGATTATTAAAGAAAGAGTTAACAAAGCCCGAGATGTTCAGTTAGAAAGATTTAGGGAAGATGACATCTACTGCAATTCCCGGATGGATAAGTCCCAGCTCAAGAAATACTGCTTTATCAATGAAGAATCCAAAACACTTTTAGGCTTAGCCATCGATAAACTTGGAATGAGTGCCCGAGCCTATGATAAGATTCTAAAAGTCTCCCGCACCATTGCCGATTTAGAAGGCTCCTCTTCTATTCAAACTTCTCACATCTCCGAGGCAATTCAGTATCGGAGTTTGGATAGAAAGCTGGAGGTTTGATAAGGTTTACAATTTTTATCTCTGGTGTTATAATTTTAAGCAAGAGAAGAAATTGAGAAATTATGAAAGTTAATCTTCAAAAGGAAATTGAGAAGATTACAGAACAGATAATTAAGGAATACAAACCAGAAAGGATTATTCTCTTTGGTTCTGCAGTCAGTGGAAGATTAATGCCGGGGAGCGATATTGATCTTCTTGTGGTCAAAGAAACAAAAAGAAATCCGTGGGCAAGAACAAAAGAACTGGATCGGTTCATTGAGCATAACTTTCCCTTTGACTTATTGGTATATACTCCAAAAGAAATAGAAAGGAGAATCACTGAAAACGATTTCTTTCTGAAAGAAATTATGAAGAGGGGTAAAGTAATTTATGAGAAAAGAGCTTAGAAAGATTACTTCGGAATGGTTACGCAAAGCTGAAGATGATTTAGAATTTGCTAGTGTCAGTTTAGAAGAACTTGATAATTTTTATTCTCATATATGCATCCTTTGCCATGATAGTGTCGAAAAATTTCTAAAAGCTTTCCTTATCTCTCGAGGAAAGAAACCACTCAAAATTCATGATTTGGTAACTTTATTAAATAACTGCATTTCTCTTTTGGAAGGTGAGAAAAAACTCCAATTTATTAAGGATAGTTGTCGGATATTGAATCAATATTATATACCCCTTAAATATCCTACCCATTATCCTCCAGCTACTAAAAAGCAGGCTGTTCAGGCCGTGGAAATTGCTAGTGAAGTTGCAGAGGTTATAAAGAAAGAAATTTAAAAGAAACATTAAATAAACTGAAAATGTCGTCAAGAGCCCAAGACCTATGATAAGATTCTTAAGGTCTCCCGCACCATTGCCGATTTAGAAGCCTCCTCCTCAATAGAAACTCCTCATATCTCTGAAGCAATTCAGTATCGGAGTCTGGATAGAAATTTATGGATGGCATGACGGATAATCCCAAATTTCAAAGGTCAAATGAGTCCCTTGCAAAACAATCCTCAGTGGCATCCCCTCGTTTTTCGGACTTTTGCAAGTGGCTGAAATGAA
>DAOWFY010000025.1 GCA_030637775.1 bacterium
AGCGTAAGCGAAGCAGACACCCGCGTAACGTAGTGGAGCGTATAGCCCGCAGTGGCTCACTGCCAAAAAAACGTTGACATTTCTCGTTCATATTGCTAATATTTTGTGGAGATTATGGGCGGTTAGCTCAGCTGGTTAGAGTGCCACGTTGACATCGTGGAGGTCAGTGGTTCGATCCCACTACCGCCCATTATTTTGTATACACTAATGTGAGGACTATTTCTGTAGCGGTATTGTTAGCGACAATCGTAAGTAATCACAGGAGATGACTGGAGTTTGGGAGCGAGCTGGCGGTTATGGCCTAGAGCAGGATAGTGCCGAGGAATAAACAAGCCCAAGCGAACAAACTTTAGTCATCTCTTAACATGGTTTACTTGCGGAGCAACTGAGCATTGGCTATGAAGTATGAATAAGATAGACCTGAAGACTTATTGGCATTCTACCGCCCATATTTTAGCCGCCTCGGTAAAGGAGTTGTTTCCCGAGGTTAAGCTTGGCATTGGACCGGCGATTGAGAATGGATTCTACTATGACTTCTACCGGAGGCAACCATTTCTTCCCTCTGATTTAAAGCGAATAGAGAAGAAGATGGCCGAACTTATTAAGAGAAACCTTCCCTTTGAAAGAATTGAGAAAGAAAAAAATGAGGCCATTACCTTGCTCAAAAAATTGGATGAGCCCTTCAAGATCGAACTGGTAAAGGAGCTTGCCGATGAGAAGGTCTCCTTTTATCGAAACGGAAATTTCATCGATCTTTGCCGTGGACCACACCTCGCCTCTACGGGAAAGATTAAAGTATTTTCTCTTTTAAGTATCGCCGCTGCCTACTGGAAGGGGGATGAAAATAGGGAGAGTCTACAAAGAATTTATGGAATTTCCTTTCCTACCAAGAAAGAATTAGAGAATTACCTGACTTTAGTAGAGGAGGCAAAAAGCCGGGATCACCGCAAACTGGGAAAGGAGCTTGACCTCTTTTCTATTCATCCGGAAGCGGGTAGCGGTCTTATTTACTGGCATCCCAAGGGAGCTCTCATCAGAAAGATCATTGAGGACTTCTTGCGAGAGGAGCATTTAAAAAAAGGATATGATCTTCTTTATACTCCTCACCTTGCCAATCTCAACCAGTGGAAAATCTCTGGCCACTGGGATTTCTATCAAGAGTTAATGTATCCTCCCATAAAGTTAGAGAATCAGGAGTTCATGGTAAGGCCGATGAATTGCCCGGGCCATATCCTTATCTATAAGAGCGGGCTGCACAGTTACCGCGATCTCCCTATAAGATGGGCGGAGTTAGGAACGGTCTACCGACTGGAGAAATCCGGGGTTTTGCATGGACTCCTGAGGGTTAGAGGTTTTACTCAGGATGATGCCCATATCTTCTGCCAACCAGAGCAGTTAGAGGCAGAAATTCTTTCCGCAATTGAATTTGCAGTTTCTATTTTGCAGAGTTTTGGCTTTAGTCAATACGATGTCCGTTTATCAACCAGACCGGAAAAATATGTGGGCACGACCGAAAGTTGGGAAAAGGCAACTGCTGCTTTAAAGAAAAGTTTGGATAAAAAAGGTCTTACCTATTCTCTCGACCCTGGGGAAGGGGTTTTCTATGGACCAAAGATTGATATCAAGATTAAGGACGCTCTGGGTAGAAGTTGGCAATGCTCCACCATTCAGGTTGACTTTAATCTTCCGGAAAGGTTCCATTTAAAATATATCAATAACGAAGGAAAGGAGAGAAAACCGATTATGATCCACCGAGCAATTCTTGGCTCTCTGGAAAGATTCTTTGGGGTGCTTATCGAGCATTATAAAGGGGCCTTTCCTCTCTGGCTGTCTCCCTGGCAGACGATTGTCCTGCCGATTACCGAGAAAGAGAATAGTTATGCCAACCAGGTGAGCAAAAAATTAACCGATAGCGGGATTCGTTCCCGGGTGGATTTGGGGGGAGAGAAGATTGCAAAAAGGATCAGAAAAGCAGAGATGGAGAAGATTCCTTATATGGCGGTAGTAGGGAAAAGGGAGGCGGAAAGATCCACCATTGCTCTCCGGGAAAGAGGAAAAGGTGATTGCGGGGAAAAGAATTTGAAGGAATTTATTTTAGAGATAAAGGAAAAAATTGCTAAAAAGTCTCAATCTGTGGTTAAATAATAGGGGGTGGTGAATATTATCGAAAGAAAAAGAAGGTTAAGGTTAAATACCAGGATTTTTGCCAGGGAAGTAAGGCTTATTGACAAAGACGGAAGACAATTAGGAATTGTCAAACGTGAGGAGGCTCTTCGGCGGGCAGAGGAAAGCTCTTTGGATCTGGTAGAGATAGTCCCCGATAGCAAACCCCCGGTCTGCCGGATAATAGATTACAACAAATATAAGTACGAGCAGAAGAGGCGTGCCAAGGAGGCAAAGAAAAAGCACAAAGGAATCCGCCAGCAGAAAAATATCAGACTTTCCCCGGTAATCAGTGAGCATGATTATGACTTTAAAAAGAATCATATCGAGAATTTCTTAAAAGTCGGCAATAGAGTGAAGGTAACGATAAAGTTTAGAGGAAGACAAATTATCCATCCCGAGAAGGGAAGGCAGGTGCTGGAGAAGTTAGCGCGAGATTTATCTTCCGTGGGGGTTGTGGAAAGGAATCCCCGATGGGAGGGAAAGTGGTTGAATGTAATTTTTAAACCCGTATGAAAATAAAGACAAATAAATCAGCAGCAAAACGCTTCCGCATTACTAAAAAGGGGAAGATAAAACGCAACCGTGGCGGTAAGAGCCATCTCCTTACCAAAAAGAGTGCCAAGCGGAAGCGCACTTTAAGAAAGAGCACTTTAGTAAGCAAGGGGGAGAAAAAAAGAATAAGGAGATTGTTACCCTATGGTTAGAGTGAGAAATGCACCGGCGGGACGCCGGAGAAGAAAAAAGGTACTTAAAAGGGCCAAGGGTTTTCGCCAGGCTCGTTCTAAACTCTATAAGCATGCCCAGCAATTTACCGAGCGCGCAGCTCTCTACTCCTGGCGCGATCGCCGTCGGAGAAAAAGAGATTTTCGGCGACTCTGGATTACCCGGATTTCAGCCGCAGCAAAGGTAAATGGAATTTCCTATAGCAAGCTCATCGCGGGATTAAGAAAAGCAAACCTCTCATTAGACCGAAAGATGCTGGCGGATCTTGCCATAAGTGATGAACCTACCTTCCAGAAACTAACCAAGATCGCTAAGGAGAAGTTAAACCTCATCTAAAAGTTTTGCAAGACAATGATCATAAGACTTATTTTACTTGGAACAGTAGTGGCGATAATTGCCTATGGCAATTTCTACATTTTTTCTCTCCCGGAGCAATTCCAATGGTCTGTTCGTAATTTGATTAATCTTGCTGGATTGGGCTTTTTTCTCTTCATCTATGGGTTAAGCAGATCTTTGAGAAGCGAGATTTTTCTTCTAAAAAGAGGCAGCGAGAAAATGAAATTAGCTCTTTCTGACTATAGTAAGGAATCCTCGGTGCTCACCGCAATCAATGAGATTATTGAGGTTTTTGGAAAAAATCCTGATCTGGAAGATGTTCTCAATAGGATTGCTGACGCTGCCGTCAGATTGCTCAAGGTGAAACACCTTCTCCTGCAGGTTTACTCTACTGGCGAGCAGAAGTTCTTCACTCGGATTATAAGGGGAAAGGAGGAATTTGAGTTAGGGGATGATATTATTGAGGATATTATCCTCCAGGGAAACAGTGCCCTGATCAACAATCTGGCTAATTTCCCCCGGTACCGCAGTTTTGCCGAGAAGGGCTATAGATCTCTCCTCATCGCTCCTTTAAAAGCAAGGGAGGAAAGTATTGGTCTTATTAGCGCCCTTGCCAGAGAAGAGCGTAATTTTACGGGAAGAGATTTAGACCTTCTGACAATGATTGCCGCTCAAGCCAGTCTGATTGTGGAGAATGCCCATCTTTTAGAAAAGACAAAAGCGCTTTCTATCACCGATGGCCTCACCAACCTCTTCAATCGTCGCCATTTTCAAGAAACAATAATGGCAGAATTGAAGGAGGCAAAAAACAATAATTTCCCCCTATCCTTAGCCATGGCCGATATTGACTACTTCAAGAATTATAATGATTTAAATGGACATCCGGCCGGCGATGAGGTATTACGCCAGATTGCCAAAATCCTGATGCGGGGGACAAAGGGTTCCGATACTGTTGCTCGCTATGGGGGTGAGGAATTTGTCCTTATCCTTCCCAATACTACTAAGGAGAACGCTCTTTTAGTATGTCAACGGCTTAATAAAAATGTAAGGAATTACAAATTTGAGCGTGAGAAAGAACAACCCAATAAAGACCTTACTATTAGTATGGGTGTAGCGAGTTTCCCGCTTGATGCTCCAGATGCAGAAACCCTGATCAAAAAGGCAGACTTGGCTCTCTATCAATCTAAAGAGAAAGGTAGAGACCTCGTCACCGCTGCCTAATCAAGTCATCCTTTACCAAACTAATTGCGGGGGATAACTTTTTAGAAATTTTGCTTTCCAACTTTTCAATCTTTTTCTCAAGTTCATCTTTTATTCCTTTTGTAAAAAGATCCATTTCCTTTTGATATTTTTCTTTGAGGATAGTAATCTTGGCTTTCGTCTCTTTTCTGACCAAGGAAAGAATTTTTTCCGCTTTAAGTTCTGCCTCCTCAATGATTGCTTTACTCCTAACTTCGCTTTCTCTTATGAGACGTTCTATTTTTTCCTCTGCCTCTTTAATTTTGCTAAGTGCCTCTTTCGCCATTTTTTGTATATTATATAGTAGCGCAAATAATTATTCAAATGTTAATGAAATTGCTCCACGCTTTTGTACTGAGAAAAGAGCAATTCCTTGCGGTAGATACCTCGATTCTTCCTTCATACTTTTCGTAAGAATAATCTCTTCCGGTTGAACTCTTTTGATAAGTTCAACCAACACCCTCTTTCTCCGGGGAAGGCGGGGAAGAATTAAGGTTTTGCCTTTTAAATCACCCTCGAGAGAGAAAAGTTTTTGATAAGAATCTTTTGTTAAGACCATTCCAACTACCACGCTATTATTTTTGTATCTAATCCTATAAAACCCACCGGTGAGGGAATCTATTCTATATCCAGAAGGGCTCTTAATTAAAATCTGATTTTCCTCGCCTTTGCGGTAACTGAGCAAATATTTTTTTCTTAGAAGAGATGCTATTTTTTCTAAAAAGTTCTTATAGGTGATAGAAGAGGCGCGATCGGGGTGATCGATGATTTCTTTGATTCTAAAATGAGGGCTTAATTCTAAGAGGGAACCAAGATGGTTATCTCCAACCTTATTTAGGAGAAGATAGTCAACCGTACCTATTGATTGCGACCAGAGGAAGGGCTTAATTGTCTTCTTTACAGTTTGATGATTATCCTCATCTCCGATGACTAAACTATTCTTTCTGTCAGGGAACTGAAGAAATAGACAATTTCCATCCGGTACCTTTAGGACAGTCATCGCAAAGTCCTTTGTACCCATTTTTGCTAATGCTTTTGGCCAGAGAAAAAGATTAAAGAGAAGGATGAGAACAAGAGCAGCGATCTTCGCTTTCTCCCTTTTTAGCCGGTGAAGATTAAAGACGAGGACGAGAAGATAGTAGTAGCAGAAAAGATGTAGAAGAGAAAAGGAGCCTATTTCTCGATAAACAAAGGGAAATTGAGCAAATACTTTAGTTAACTTAAAGAGAAGGCTGGTAAAGAGGTAAAGAGTTGCTCCCAAGATTGCTCCTAAGTTAATGGAGAAGGAGCCAAAAAGGATGGCAAGAAAGGAGAGCCCGACATTAAGCCCGGCTAAAGGGATAAGAAGAATGTTGGTAAGAGGAGAAAGTAGAGAAAAATAATGAAAATGAAAAGCGATAAGAGGGAAGGCGGTAAGTTGGGCAGCAATTGGCACGGCAATTAGCCCTTTAAGAAAAAGGGGAAGCTTTGGCAGTTTCTTCATCAAAAGAGGGCAGAGACTTAAAATTCCTAAGGTAATAATGAAGGAAAGTTGAAATCCCGGAGCAAAAAGTTGGTTAGGGTCAAAGAGCAAAAGAATAAAAGCGGCAAGAGCAATTGCGATATAACTGTAGGATTCTCGATTGCAAAGTCGTCCGGAAAAATAGATGATCGCCATTAATGAAGCTCTAAGCACGGGAGGTCTTGCTCCGGTTATAAGACAATAGAAAATAATCGCTAAAATAGTAAAGATTTCCTTGGCTCTTAATGGGAGGAAAGGGGTAAAAAGAGTGACAAAAAGAATGACAAAACCAAGATGGAGTCCGGAAACTACGAGAACATGAAAAATCCCGGTTTTCAGGAATGGCTCTTTGATGGAATAAGGAAGGTCTCTTTTGCCCAAGGTCATTGCCTTAACGATGCTACTTTCTGGCTCTCCGGCAACGATTTCCTCGATTATCCTCTCTATCCTTCTCCGGAGAAAAGAGGAATATTTTAAAAGAGAATTTATCTTTCCCTCTCCAATCTTCTTTAAATCAGTAACTTTAATTTTAACTCTTCTTTCTTTACCGGCAGAGTCCTTCCGTGTGACATAATCAACCGCAGTATAGATCTTCCGCCTGACCAACCAATTTCTGAAATCGAATTCTCCCGGATTTTTAGGTGGAAAGGGTTGGGAAAGATTAGCATTTTCTATCTTGATTCTGTCTCCGTAATGAAGAGTTTTGATTGGGTCCCGAGAGGATGTAGCTGAGATCCAAACCTTTCCGGTGACTTTTTTCTTCCCTCCAGAGCATAGAACCATTTCTGCCCGCAGAATAAGTTTACTTTTAAACTTACCTATTTCTGGTTCCTTAATGATTGTTCCGATAAGATCATACCTCCCGGGAATAAGATGAGAAATATCGGAAGGGGAAATGATCTTGTTATTTTGCAAGTGACAAGCTCCTGATAAGAGGAAGGCAAAAAGGAAAGAATAGGGCAAAAGTTTCTTCCTTCTCAAAAGAAAGAGGGAAAGGAGAAGGGAAAGAATTATTCCTATGCAGAGGGGAAGAAGAGAGAAAGGAAGGTAATTCCCTATTGCTATTCCGCTAACAAAGGCAAGGACAATCTGAATTAATGGTTCGGAGAGCATTCTCCTTCGTAAACCTTTGTTGCTTTTCCCTCTAAATAGATATCCATTAGGCTGGTATCGAAATAGAGTTTAAGTGATTCTCCTGAGGAAGGAGAAATTTTTACCGGAGAGTCTACCTTCCTTAATTTATAGGAAATGATTGCTGCGGCGGCAGCCCCCGTTCCACAGGAAAGGGTTTCAGCTTCCACACCCCTCTCATAGGTTCGCAGTTTCAAAGAATGGTAATTAACTATTTTGACAAAATCTACATTTGTTCCCAAGGGAAAAAACCGTTTATCATCGCGAATGGAGGGAGCAAGATCTTCCATATCTACCTTCTCCAAATCATCAACAAAGAGAACTGTGTGGGGAACACCAAGGTTGATAAAGTAAAGCGTATATTTCTTTCCTTTAATCCTAAGTTTTAAATTCAATCTTATCTCTTTTGGCTCCTTCATTTTTACCAGGGTTAGATCTCCTTTAACTTTGCCTGAGTAGATGCCATCAGCGGTCTCAATGGATATTTTCTTTTGAACGAGAAGTTTCTTAAGACAGATAAATCTAATCAGGCAGCGAATTCCATTGCCACACATCTCCGCCTCTGTTCCATCGGGATTATAAATCCGCATCCGGAAGTCTGCAATTTTTGAATTTTCCAAGAGGAGAAGACCATCCGCCCCTATGGAGAACTGCCTACGGCAGAGTTTTAGAGCACATTTTTTCCTATTTTTAATTAGAGCTTTTCGGTTATCAATAAGGATAAAGTCATTCCCTCCTGCCTGTAGTTTTATAAATCTTAGTTTCATATCCTCAACAGTATAGCAAATAAAGGAAACTCCGTCAAAACAAAAATTGACTATAACGTAGAAGTATGCTAACCTGTAAATGTTCGGTAAGCTACGTTAAGAGATGACTAAAGTTTGCTCGCTCGGGCTTTCTTATTCCTCCCCAGCCCTCTATGCTCTACAAAGCTTGCACTTTCCTGCTTAGAGGGCTGGGTGCGGCATAACCGCCAACTCGCTCCCAAACCTCAGTCATCTCCTTCAATTTTCTGTCCTTAGCGAAGTGGTTTGGTGAATGTCTATGTTAACCTTATTGATTATTGGGGGGAGAGGAAAATGGCTAAAATCAAGGAAGTAAGAGCACGCCAGATTCTTGACTCGCGGGGAAATCCTACGGTAGAGGTGGATGTAATTTTAGAAAATGGTATTTTGGGAAGGGCAAGTGCCCCTTCAGGTGCTTCTACTGGAAAATACGAGGCTTTAGAGCTAAGGGATAAAGAAAAGGAATTTTCCGGCAAAGGCGTAAGAAAGGCCTGCACAAATGTCACCGAGATCCTTGGCAAAAGGATCTTAGGGATGCAGGCAAACCAACAGGAAAGAATTGACAATATCTTGATTGAACTGGATGGAACGGAAAATAAGAAAAATTTGGGAGCCAACAGCATCCTTGCTGTTTCTTTAGCAATAGCAAAGAGTGCGGCAAAATCTCAAAATCTTCCCCTCTATCAATATTTGAATGAGCAAGAAAATTATATCATTCCTGTGCCAATGATGAATATCCTTAATGGAGGAGCCCATGCCGATAATAACTTAGACATTCAAGAATTTATGATTGTACCCCTGGGGGCGGAGAATTTTGCTACTGCCTACCGGATGGCCGCAGAGATCTTTCAGCAATTAAAGACTATCCTTAAAGGGAAGAACCACTTTACCGGCGTGGGTGATGAAGGAGGCTTTGCTCCTAACCTAAAAGATAATAAGGAGGCTTTAAAGCTAATTGAGCAGTCGATAGAAAAAGCTGGCTACCGGGGGGGCTCGCAAATCTGGATTGCTTTGGATGTAGCCGCCTCCTCCTTTTTTAAAGATGGTAAATACATTTTTGAAGGAGAGGAAAAAGGTGCTGGTGAACTTGTTGATTACTATGATGAAATTGTCAAAAAATATCCCATTATTTCCTTAGAGGATGGTCTCTCCGAGGATGACTGGGAAGGCTGGAGAGTTTTGACGGAGAGATTAGGCAAAAGGATGCAGTTGGTTGGTGATGACATCTTTGTCACCAATCCTAAAAGACTGAGAAGAGGAATAGAGGAGAAAATAGCCAATTCCATTTTGATTAAGGTTAATCAGATTGGCACTTTAACCGAGACTTTAAACACGATGCTCTTGGCAAAAGAAGCCGACTATAACACGGTCATCAGCCACCGTTCCGGTGAAACAGAAGAAACCTTTATTGCCGATTTAGCGGTAGCCACTTCTGCCGGCCAAATCAAAAGCGGTTCCCTTTCCCGAATGGAAAGAGTCGCCAAATATAACCAACTCCTCAGGATTGAGGAGGGGTTAGGAGAGAAAGCTTCCTTCGCCGGCAAGAGTCCATTTAGGAAATATGAGATATAAAAGGATTTTCTTTTATCTCTTCCTTCTTCTCATCCTTGGCTGGATCTATACCCCGGGATTTCTGAAGTTAAGGAAATACGCTCTCTTACTTCACCAGGATGAAAGAGAAATTGAGGAATTAAAAAGAAAAAATAAGGAGTTGAAAAAGGAGATACATCTTCTGGAAAATGACCCTTTTATTATCGAGAAGCTTGGTCGGGAGGAATTAGGACTGGCCAAAGAAGGAGAAATTGTCTATAAGATAAGGTAATGCTAAGTTTAAAATTTGTCCGCGAGAATCCAGAGAAGATAGGAAAGGCAATAAAAGCCAAAGGATTACGAATAGACCTAAAAAAAATACTTTCTTTGGATAAGGAAAAAAGAGCGCTTCTACAAGAATCAGAAGGTTTGCGGGAGAGAAAAAATAAAGCTTCAACAGAAATAGCAAGGAGAAAGAAAGAGAATAAGACCACTGATCCGCTGATCGAGGAGATGAAAAAGGTCTCAGAAAGGATAAAGGAGATTAATCCCTCATTAGATGAAAAGGAAAAAGAGTTGAACGAACTTCTTTATCTTCTTCCTAACATTCCCCATCCATCCGTTCCGAGAGGCGAGAATCTTCTTATCCGAACTGTGGGAAAAATTCCTGAATTTGACTTTGAGGTCCTTTCCCATGAGGAAGTTGGAAAGAGATTGGGAATTTTAGACTTCAAAGCCGCCTCCAAGATGACCGGACATGCCTTTTCCCTTTATAAAGGGTTAGGTGCAAGAATGGAGAGAGCGTTAATCAACTTTATGCTTGATACTCATCAAAAGCAGGGCTATCAAGAAATCTCTCCTCCATTTATTGTCAATCGCTCCAGTATGAAGAACTGCGGACAGCTCCCCTGGTTAGAGGAGGATATGTACTACCTTGAAAAGGACGACTACTTCCTTATCCCCACGGCAGAGGTTCCTCTTACCAATATTCATCAGGATGAAATCCTAGCCGAGGAGGAGTTACCGATTTACTATGTAGCCTATAGCCCTTGCTTTAGAAGAGAGGCCGGTGCCTATGGCAGCCAGACAAAGGGTTTGCTGCGCGTGCATCAGTTCGATAAGGTGGAGTTAGTAAAATTGGTGAGACCTAAAACCTCCTATGAGGAGCTGGAGAAATTGGTAGCGGATGCCGAAAGGATTCTCCAGCTTTTGAAGTTGCCTTACCGGGTGATGCTGCTTTCTGCCGGCGAGCTTTCCTTTGCCGGAGCAAAGTGCTATGATCTTGAGGTCTTCGCACCTGCACAAAAGCAATATTTAGAGGTCTCCTCCTGCAGCAACTTTGAGGATTTTCAGGCCAGACGAGCAAAAATAAGGTACCATTGCCAAAAAGGACTTTCTCTTGTTCACACCTTAAATGGCTCGGGAATTGCTCTGGCGAGGACGGTAGTGGCGATATTGGAGAATTACCAGCAGAAGGACGGCTCGGTAATTATTCCTGAGGTTCTCAGACCATATCTGAATGGGATTGAAGTGATTAGTGCAAAAGATGAAAAATTGAGGTAAAAAAATCAGGGAGGAAAATGAGTACTATTTCCCTTAAAGATTTATTGGAAAGCGGGCTTTATTTTGGGCATCAGAGCAAGCAGTTTGATCCGAGGATGACTCCCTATATCTTCGGGAAGAGGCAGGGGATTTACATCATCGATTTAGAAAAGACGGCCAAAAAGTTGGAGGAGGCCTGTCAATTTATTAAGGGATTGGCAGCAGAGAACAAGAAGATTCTTTTTGTCGGCACAAAGAGGCAGGCCCAGGAGGCCACTCTTGCAGCAGCAAAGCGCTGCTCTATGCCATACGTAAGTTCCCGCTGGTTAGGAGGAACTCTCACCAACTGGGAGACAATTCGTTCAAGAGTTGCCCGTTTAGAAGAGATCGAAAACTTAGAAAAGGAAGGCCATTTTTCTCTTTTGACCAAGAAGGAGGCGGCTTTGCTTTTAAAGGAAAAGAACAAACTGCTCCGTAATTTAGAGGGAATTCGGGAGATGAAGGAATATCCGGCAGCCGTTCTCATTATTGACATTAAGAAGGAAGCAAATGCCGTGAGGGAGGCAAGGAAGCTTAATATTCCGGTGGTAGCGGTGGTGGATACCAATTCCAACCCCGAGGAGGTAGATTATCCTGTTCCCGCAAATGATGATGGGATCAAAGGGATTAAATTGCTCTTGGAGGAATTTGCCGATAGTATCTTAGAAGGAATAAAAGAAAAAAAGGAAGTAAAGAAATTGGAAGTTGAAGAGAAGGAAAAGGAAAAAAAGAAGATTAAAGTAGAGGAGAAAAAGGAGAAGGTGCCTGCCTTGCCTAAGAGAAGACCAAAACCCAGACCAAGAATAAGAGCAAAACTGAAGAAAAAAGAGGGAGGAGAGAAAGAAAATGAAGGTTGATGCCTCTTTAATTAAGGAAATGAGGGAGAAAACAGGCCTGCCGGTGATGGACTGCAAAAAAGCATTGGAAGAAGCAAATAATAATTTAGAAAAGGCACTGGAAATTCTGAAGAAGAAAGGGGTTGAGATTGCCCTTAAAAAAGGAGAAAGAAAAACTTCCGAAGGTCTTATTTCCTCTTATATTCATACCCATGGGAAGTTAGGGGTATTATTAGAGGTTAATTGTGAAACCGACTTTGTGGCCAAAACCCAGGATTTTAAGGAATTGATGAAAAACATTGCGCTTCAAATTGCCGCCATGGCGCCAATGGCCATTGAGCGGAAGGAGATTCCCCCCGAAATCATTGAAGAAAGAAGGAAATGGTCGGATGAGGAATTCTCCGAGAAAGCTGAAAAGACCAGAAAAAAAATTATTGAAGGCAAATTAAATGATTTTTACAAGGAAAAGGTTCTTTTAGAACAAACTTTTATTAAGGATGAAAATATCACAATTCGCGATTATCTTACCTCCAAGATTGCCAAACTTGGCGAAAACATCATAATTAAAAGATTTGTCAGATACGAATTAGGAAAATAATGAAAGATTTGCTTTCTATTGCTGATTTAACCAAGGAGGAGATTTTAAGACTTTTTGCCCTTGCTAAAGAACTGAAGGAAAGAAAAAAAAGGGGAGAAAAGATTGTTCCCTTGCTTTTCGGAAAGGTTTTGGGGATGCTTTTCCGCAAGCCTTCTACCCGAACCCGCATCTCCTTCGAGGTAGGAATGTTTGAATTAGGAGGAAGAGCAATCTTCCTTTCTGAAGAGGACCTTCAACTCTCAAGGGGGGAGATAATCTCTGATACAGCTAAAGTTCTTTCCTCTTACTTAGATGGGATTCTCGTCAGAACATTTGCGCAGAAAGAAGTAGAGGATTTTGCCAAATACAGCAATATCCCGGTAATTAATGGACTTTCTGATATCTATCATCCCTGTCAGGTTCTCTCGGATTACTATACCATTTCGGAAAGGAAAGCGTTACAGAATTTAAAACTCACCTATATCGGTGATGGAAATAACGTTTGCCATTCTTTGATTTTGGGGGCAGACAAATTAGGAGTGCGGCTAGCGGTGATTACGCCTAAAGAATACCGACCGAAGAAAGAAATTATATCCAAGGTTAAGAATAAGAAAAATTTGATTCTTTCTCATCAGCCAGAAGATTTTATCAAAGACAGTGACGTTGTCTATACCGATACCTGGATCAGTATGGGAGTCGAGAATGAAAGAGAAGAAAGGCTTATCGCCTTTGATGGTTATCAACTTAATAAGAAATTGCTTGAGAAAGCAAAAAAAGACCTTTTGGTAATGCATTGTCTTCCCGTCCATCGCGGAGAAGAGATTACCGATGAAGTAATTGATGGCCCATCCTCCATTGTTCTTGAGCAGGCCGCCAACCGCCTCCATTTACAGAAGGCAATCCTTGCCACCCTGTTAAAATAACTGTAGTGCGGGGCTTTTAGCCTCGCTAATTTCAAATGAGGCTTAAGAGACTTCAAGAGAAAATTAAGAGGAAGATGTTGGATGCCTTTCTGATCACTAACCTCAAAAACATCCATTATCTTTCCGGTTTCTCTGGGCAAGGCATTAAAGTTTTAGTGGCTAAAGAAGAGACCTTATTCTTCTCCGGCCCCCTTTATTATGAAGAGGCAAAGGAAAGGGTAAAAGGTTCATTTCAAATTATCCGCGACCTGAAACCAAAATTTTTCAGAGGATTTAAAAGGATCGGGATCGAGGAAAATTCAGTCTGTCTGAAGGATTATTTTCTCTTGCAAAAATTATTGCCCAAGGTTAAGTTTATCCCTTGTAGAGATTTTATTGAAAGTTTCCGATTAATTAAGGAGAAAAGAGAAATTGAACTCCTGAAAAAATCTGCGAGAGTTACCAGAGAGGTTTTTTCTTCTTTGATGAAAAGACTAAAACCGGGGATGAGCGAACTAAAGGTTGCCGGCGTTATCCGCTCTTTACTCAGAGAAAAGGGGGCAGAGGATGAAAGTTTCCCCCCCATTGTTGCCAGTGGCACGCGGAGTTCTTTCCCTCACGCTACCGCCTCTGAAAAGATTATCGAGGAAAAAGAGCCAATTATTCTTGACTTTGGTGGCACATTTGGAGGCTATAAATCGGATTTTACAAGGACCGTCTTTCTGGGTAAAATAGATAGGAAGGCAAATAGACTCTATACCCTTCTGAAAAAGGCGCAAAATTTAGCAATGGCTAAGATTCGGCCGGGAGTGATGATTAGTAAGATCGACCAAGCCGCCCGCCGTCTTCTTAACCGGGAAGGATATGGCAAATATTTTATTCATAACCTGGGCCACGGCGTAGGTCTGGATACCCATGAATTGCCATTTATTTCTCCTAAAAACAAAGAAAGGCTAAAGCGCGGAATGGCCTTCACCATAGAGCCCGGTATTTACATCCCTGGTTGGGGAGGTCTAAGAAGAGAAGATATGGTAGCTGTAGCAAAGGATGGATGTGAAGTTTTATGATTGCCAATGAATTAAAGAACGGAACAACTATTGAGGTAGAGGGAAATCTTTATGCGGTTACCGAAGCAGACCATATTAAACCTGGTAAGGGGCCGGCCTATGTAAGATGCAAACTGAAGGATTTGAAGAGGTCCAAAATGATTGAAAAAACATTCCGTTCCACAGAAAAGGTAACGGTTGCTATTTTAGAGGAAACAAGAGCAGATTATCTTTATCATCAGGAAGGGAAATACTATTTTATGAACGATAAGGATTTTGAGGAGATTATCGTCGATGAAACCGCCATTGGCGAGAAAAGGAAATTCTTAAAGGAGGCTTCTTCCGCTACTTTCCTGAAACATAAAGGAAGACTGATTGATGTTGTTCTTCCTACCTTTGTAGATTTGAAAGTAATCAAATCCGAACCCGGGGTTAAAGGTAATACTGCAACCGCTGCCAAAAAGAAGGCAACCCTGGAGACCAGCCTTGTTATTGAAGTTCCCTTGTTCATCAATAACGGAGACATAGTACGGGTTGATACCCGCACCGGTAAATACGTAACCCGAGCATGAAACCTGAAGAGTTAAAGTCCTTTATCCAGTTTATGAAGAAAAACGATCTTACCGAATTAGAGGTAAGAGGACCGAACCTTCATCTGAAACTGAAGAAAAAAGGCAGCAAAATAGAATCGGAACTTCCGGAAGAGGAAAATTTAATAAAGGTTACCTCTCCCCTTATTGGAACATTTTATCGCGCTCCTTCTCCCACCTCTCCTCCTTTTGTGGAGGTTGGTAAAGAGGTAAGGGAGGGAGATACAGTCTGTATTGTGGAGGCAATGAAGGTGATGAATGAAATTAAGTCGGAGAAAGCAGGCCGAATCAAGAAGATTTTAGCCGAGAATGGTAAGATTGTGGAGTATGGACAGCTCCTCTTTCTAATCGAACCTAAAGGTGTTTAGTAAAATTCTTATTGCCAATCGGGGGGAGATTGCACTCCGGGTAATTCGCACCTGTAAAGAGTTGGGGATCAAGACGGTAATTGCTCATTCTTCCGCAGATAGAGATTCCCTCCCGGTAAGATATGCCGATGAGCGTATCTGCATTGGTCCCGGGGAAAGTATGGAAAGTTATCTTAATATCCCGCATATCCTGGCTGCGGTGGAAGCAACCGATGCCGACGCAATTCATCCTGGTTATGGTTTCTTGGCCGAGAGTATTCCTTTTGTTGAGATCTGTGAGGCAAGTCACATCACCTTTATCGGTCCCACGGCCGAGAGCATCCGACTTATGGGCGACAAATCCCTTGCCCGGCAGACAGTGAAGAAAAATGGAGTTCCCGTTATTCCTGGAAGTGACGGTGTTGTAAAAGGTATCAAGGAAGCAAAAGA
>DAOWFY010000099.1 GCA_030637775.1 bacterium
ACCCCCTTCCTTTAAGGAAAGGGGTAGCCTTCTACTTTTTCCTAAAAGATCACCGGATTCGCAGATTGGACCGACGATATTTCCAATAAAACTTTTCCCCGAAGCTCTTTTAAGGGGAACAATTTCGTGATAGGCTCCATAAAGGGATGGTCGAAGAAGGTCATTAAGTCCGGCATCAACAATAACGAAACTCCTTTTGAGATAAAGAACCTTCGTCACCAAGATACTTGAGCCTCCCACAATGTATCTTCCCGGTTCAAAAATGATTTTCGCCTCTATCTCCTTCAAGAGAGGAATGAAGGCGATCGCAAAATCTTTGATGGAAGAAACCTTTTTCTCGTATTGAATGGGGAAACCACCGCCTATATCAAGCACATCTACCTTAATTTTTTCCTTTCTGATAAAACTTATCAGCTTCTTGATTGCTATTTGATAGACTTCGGGGAAGGTGATTTGAGAGCCAAGATGAATGTGAAGCCCTAAAATATTTATCTTAGGAAAAGAAGCTTTGTTCTTAAAGATTCTTGCTACCTCTTTCCAGCCAATTCCGAACTTAGATTCCCTCTTACCCGTGGCAACATGCCGATGGGTCTTAGGCTCAACCTCAGGATTGACCCTGAGGTTGCAGTTAACTCTTTTATTAAGCCTGGAAGCAATTTCATTTATCAATCTTAATTCCGAAGCCGATTCAACATTGAATAGATAAATACCCTTTTTTATTGCTTCCTTGATTTCCTCTTCCCTTTTGCCGACACCGGCAAAGACAATTCTTCCCGGAGGGATACCGGCCTTTAAAGCCAAAAATAGCTCTCCCAGGGAAACGATATCGGCCCCAGCCCCCAGATTTTTTAGGATCTTAAGAATAGAAAGATTGGAGTTTGCCTTAAGGCTATAGCAGATAAGAGGAGAAAGAGAGGAAAACGCTTTTTCAAATTTTTTATACTGACTGCAAATAGAATTTTTGCTATAAAGATAAAAAGGGGTGCCAACTTTTTTGGCAACCTCCCTTACCTTAACCCCTTCGCAATAGAGGTTGTTTTTATAATAAAAAAAATTTTCCAATTCTATGAGTTTCATCCGTTTTTCACTTATACTGGGAAAGGTTAACATCAAACCTTAGTTCCTTCTCCTCCTCCCATTTACTTCTGATAAGGATCACTATAATTTTTTCCTTGGGTCTTATTTTCTCATAGGGGAAAAAACCTTTGACAACCGCTTCGTAGCCTGGGCTCATCGGCCAGGTTTCCCTTGGTTTACCCAGAGTATCGCTCTCTGTCTTTGTGGGAGCAACAACCTCCAATTCTCTCCTCCCCTTTATTGACCTGGAAGTGATAATTACCAAGGAATACTCCCTGGCAAAATCAATTCTATCCCCCACGGTGTGGATTTCAACAATAAAATCTTTCCTGGACAGAACCTCTTTCTGCTCCTCTTCGGAGAGTTTGTTTCCTTTTTCCTTTGCTTTGCTAGCCGCCAGAGCCAGATCAGCATATTTGGTGATAAGATAACCATATTCGTGGATACTGGTGCTACAGCGAAACTTGCATTTTCTTAAAATATGCTCTTTCTCTTCCCGCTCTCCCCAACTGATTGCCTGCTCTGCCTCAGATTTACTTAAATTTACCTCAATCGCCTGAACCAAGTGAATGTGAATAAAGAAAGATAAACCAAATACTAAACATATAATCCATTTACTCATTTTCTATCGCACATTCCTTACCAAAATGACAATGGTCGTTGCGCAGCAATCATAAGTAATTGCAGGAGATGACTGGGGTTTGGAAGCAAGTTGGCGGTTATGCCGCAGGCACAATAGTGCCGAGGAATAAGAAAGCCCGAGTGAACAAACTTTAGTCATCTCTTAACGTGGTTTACTTGCAGAGCAACTGACCATTGTCATGCCAACCTCTTTTCCCAGTCTCTTATTCTTGCCTGAACTTGCTTTGGTGAGGTTCCGCCAAAGGAGGTCTTGCTCCTTACGGAAGATTCCACCTTTATTCTTTCTAAGGCATCCTTTTCAAACTTATCCGAGAACCTTTTTAATTCAGTTAAAGTCAGTTCCTTCAATGTTTTTCTTGAGTCTTCAAGATATCCAAGGATTTTACCCACAACCCGATGGGCTTTTCGGAAAGGAACCCCCTTCATCGCCAGGTATTCTACCAAATCGGTTGCGGTTGTCTCCCCTTTTTCAGCCATCTCCTTCATCCTTTCCTTATCGAGTCTGATTTTTGGCAGAAATTTCGTAGAGATACTCAGGCAGGAACTAACAATCTCCATCATCTCAAAGAACCCTTTTTTATCCTCCTGCATATCCCGATTATAGGATAAAGGGAGATTTTTCATTAAAGAAAAGAGGGCAAATAGTCCGCCATAGACCTTTGCCGTCTTCCCCCGGATTAGCTCCGGAATATCCGGGTTTTTCTTCTGGGGCATTAAGGAGGAGCCGGTAGCAAAGGACTCATCGATCTCCAAAAACCCAAATTCCTCACTATTCCAAAGAATAATCTCCTCACTTAACCGGGAAAGGTGCATCATTAAAATGCTACTTGCGGAGGCAGTCTCAAGTAAAAAGTCCCGGTCACTGACCGCATCGATAGAATTTTCTGCCACCCTGGTAAATCCCAGGATTTTTGCCGTAAATTTTCTGTCGATGGGCAGGGAAGTTCCGGCTCCAGCCGCCGCTCCCAAAGGAGAAACATCAACCCTTACATAACTCTCATTAAAACGCTGCTTATCTCTTTCCAACATTTCCAGGTAAGCCAATAGCCAGTGACTAAAAAGAACCGGTTGGGAATGCTGCAGATGGGTATAGCCGGGCATAATGACATTCTGATACCTTTTTGCTGCCCGTAAAATTGCCCTTTGAAATTCGGTGATTTGAGAAACGATCTTTTTGATTTCGTCCTTTGTATAAAGCCTTTCATCCAGAGCAATCTGGTCATTGCGGGAACGTCCGGTATGAAGTTTTTCGCCAAGAGGTCCAATTCTTTCTGTAAGGGAGCGCTCAATGGCGGTATGAATATCCTCGTCATCCTTGAAGAGAAACTTCCCTTTCTCCAATTCTCTGCCAATTTCCTTTAAACCGGAGACGATTTTTTTTGCCTCTTTCCCTTTGATAATCTTACACTTAGCCAGCATCTTTACATGGGCAACACTGCCTAAAATGTCATAATCTGCCAATTTCTTGTCCACAGATAAAGAGGAAGTAAACACCTCCGCCTCCTTGTCCAATTCCTTCTTAAATTTTGCATCCCAGAGTTTCATTATTTTGCTATTATACCAGATTCTTCCTTTACAGACAAGTTTATGTTATAATTTTCTGAAATATGACAAATTCTTTGGTTATTGTGGAATCGCCCGCAAAGGCAAAGACCATCTCTCGATTTTTAGGTAGAGATTTTCGGTTCTCTGCCTCCTTGGGACACATTCGAGACCTTCCCGCACACAAGTTTGGGGTTGATATAAAGCGTGATTTTGAACCTACGTATGAGGTCCCTCCCGATAAAAAAAAGATAGTACGACAACTTCTCCTCGCGGCAAAAAACAGCGGAGATATCTATTTAGCTACCGATGAAGATCGAGAGGGCGAGGCGATTGCCTGGCATATTGCCATTCTTTTGGAGAGACCTTTGGAAGAGATCAAAAGGGTTGTCTTTCATGAGATTACAGAGAGCGCAATTAAGGAGGCCTTCCGCCATCCACGAGAGATTAACCTTTCCTTAGTTAGGGCTCAGCAGGCACGCCGCATTTTAGATCGGGTAGTTGGCTACCAATTAAGCCCCTTTCTCAGTGAGAAAATGCGCCGGAGAGGTCTTTCCGCCGGCAGGGTGCAATCGGTGGCTTTGCGGATGATTGCGGAAAGGGAAAAGGAGATTGAGAAATTTCATCCTCAGGAATACTGGAGCATAAAAGCAAATTTACGCCCCCACCTATCTCCTCCCCTGAGGGGGAGACCCCACCCAAATCCCTCCCCCACGAGTGGGGAGGGAAAAAGGGAGGGGGGGGAAGGAAAATCCTCCTTTTCTGCAATTCTCTCTTCCATTGAAGGCAAAAAAATCCCCCAATTAGGCATCAAAACTAAAGAGGAGGCCGAGAATATCACCTCAGATTTAGAGGGCTCTTCATTTATCGTGGAGAGGCTCAAGAAAGAGGAAAAAAGGCGTTATCCTTTTCCTCCATTCACGACCAGCACTTTACAACAGGAGGCCTCCTACAGATTAAGATTTTCTGCCAAAAAGACGATGCGGGTTGCCCAGCAACTCTACGAAGGAATTCAACTGGAGAAAGGTCAGGTTGGGCTCATCACCTATATGAGAACGGATTCCCTTTCCATTTCCAACCTCGCTCAGAGAGAAGCTCTCTCCTACGTCAAAAATGAACTTGGAAAAGATTACGTACCTGAGAGGCCAAATTTTTATAAAACTAAAGCAAAGGGAGCGCAGGAAGCACATGAAGCGATCCGCCCCACCTCCGTTCTTCGCACCCCTGAGGCCATCAACAAGTTCTTAAATCCGGATCAGAACAAAATTTATATCCTTATCTGGAATAGGTTTGTTGCCAGTCAGATGACACCGGCAATCTTTGATACCGTCCTCGCAGAAATCAAGGCCAACAAATACCTCTTTTGCGCAAAGGGCGAAACATTAAAGTTTCCCGGATATAAAAGAGTATATTCCGAAGTAAAAAAGGAGCAGGAGACCATCCTTCCGGACCTGCAGGAAAATGAACCGCTCACTTGCATCAAACTTATTCCTGAGCAACATTTCACCAAACCACCAAGCCGTTACACCGAGGCAACCCTGATTAAGACGATGGAGAAATATGGAATTGGCCGACCCTCCACCTATGCCCCGACAATCAGTACCATCCTGGATAGAAAATATGTGGAATTGGAAAAGCGCCATTTCAAACCCTTACCCCTGGGGGTTACCGTCAATGAAATCCTGATAAAATATTTCTCGGAGTTAATTAAAGTTGACTTTACTGCCAGAATGGAGGAAAACTTAGATGAGATTGCTGCCGGCCAGCAGGAATGGGTGAAGGTATTAAATGACTTTTACCGGCCATTCTCGGAGAAATTGAGGGTTGCGGCGGGTGAACCAAGTCCGCCACAGAACTTTGGCGGAAGGGAAAAGAGAAGACCCCCTGCACAAGAGACGGGTGAGAAATGTCCCGAATGTGGCTCTCCTCTTCTTCTGCGGGAGGGTAAATACGGAAAGTTCTTCGGCTGCAGTACCTTTCCTAAGTGTAAGTATACCAGGCCCTTAAAAACTCAGAAACAAGCATCTGCCCAGCAAACAACCGAGAAATGTCCAAAATGTGGCTCTCCTCTTCTTCTGCGGGAGGGTAAATACGGAAAGTTCTTCGGCTGCAGTAAGTTTCCTAAGTGCAGATATATAAAGAAATGCTAATCATTCCCGCGATTGATATTAAGGAGGGGAAATGCGTCAGGCTTTTTCAAGGAAATTTCCAAAAAGAGACAGTCTACGACGATGACCCGATAAAGGTAGCAACTAATTGGCAGAGACAAGGGGCAAAACTATTGCATATTGTTGACTTAGATGGGGCCAAAAGAGGAAAAATTAAACATTTAGGATTAATTGCAGAAATTGCTAAAAAGGTTTCTGTACCCATTGAGGTTGGCGGTGGCATCAGGGATTTAGAAACGATTAAGGAACTTTTTGATACCGGAGCAGAAAAGGTTATCCTTACCACTTTAGCCTATGAGAATCCCGGCCTTCTGAAAAAAGTTTGTGGACAATATGGGGAAAAGATTTTAGTGAGTATTGACGCAAGAGATGGATTCCTTTCCGTTAAAGGCTGGCAAGAAAAAACGGGAGAGAAGGCGGTTGATTTTGCCCAAAGGATGCAAGAGGCTGGGGTAAAGGGATTTATCTATACCGACATTAAGCGGGATGGGACCCTCTTCGGAACAAATTTGCCGGGAATAAAAAAGTTCGCTGCTTCTATCGGAGGAAAGCTCGTTGCTTCGGGAGGAATCAGCAATCTTGATGACATCAGAAGGATAAAGGATTTGGAATTACCCAATTTAACTGGAGTAATTGTCGGCAAAGCCCTTTATACGAAAACGATAAGTTTAAAAGAGGCAATAAAGGTAGCTAATGAGTAAAACAAGAAAACTATTTCTTCCGCTAATAATATTCTTTGCCCTTTCCTCCTTTGCTTCTGCCGAGGAGATAAAACCAATCTGCGACCGGGAATATTTTCCGGCAGTCCATTCCCTATTAAAAGGGGCAAAGAAGTCCATCTATCTTATAATTTCCCAGTTTCGGTACTATGAGAAATACCCGGAAAGTTCTGCCAACTTGCTCTGTAAGGATTTGATCAGAGCGGCAAAGCGGGGCGTAAAGGTAAAGGTAATTATCGAGCAATCAAGTTCTCATGCTCTTGATAACTCTAAAGCCAATAGAGAGGTTGGGTACCGTTTAGCTCAAGGGGGAGTAACCGTCTACTTTGACCCTTTAGAGACCAACACCCACTGCAAACTGCTTGTTGTTGATAAAAGATATGTGGTAATTGGCAGTACCAATTGGTCCTATTATGCCCTGGAGAAGAACTATGAATCCTCCGTTTTAATTGATTCTGTAAGTACCGCAAATTATTTTACTAAATATTTCGAGAAACTACGCCGGAAATCTTCGATGAAACTAAGCCCAAAAAAGAGATGATGAAGGTTGGTATTGGTTACGATATTCATCGGTTGGTGAAAGGAAGAAGGCTAATCTTGGGTGGAGTAAAGATTAAATTCTCCAAGGGTCTTCTCGGCCATAGCGATGGAGACGTTCTCATCCATGCAATCGTTGATGCTATCTTGGGTGCTTTAGGAAAGGGAGATATTGGGCTACATTTTCCGGGTACCAATCCTAAATATAAGGATATCAGCAGCCTTATTTTGTTGAAGGAGACGATGAAATTATTAACTAAAAGTAAAGATCGAATAAATAATCTCGATACGATTATCATCGCTGAAAACCCTAAGATTACTCCCGATGCGGAAAGAATAAAAGAAAAATTAGCCCCTCTCTTAAAAGTTAACAAAGGAGCTATCAATATCAAGGCAAAGACAAACGAAGGAATGGGCGAAATCGGTCGGGGAAAAGCTATCTCTGCTCTGGCAATAGTGAGCATAAGAAAATAAAAAAGGGGGAAATATGCCAAAAATCTTTGACATGATGAAGCAACTCGCGCAAATGAAACAGGAAGCGGGTAAAATTCAGCAGGAACTTACCTCGCACACCTATGAAGCAACTTCGGCCGATGAAAAAATTAAGGTGACAGTTAATGGCAAGATGGACATTATCTCTTTAAAGATTTCTCCCGATGCTTTCGCTACCATAAAACCGGAAAAATTGGAAAGAGAAATTAAGGATACCATCAACGAAGCCATTCAGAAAGCCCAGAAAGCCACCTCTGAACTCTTAAAAGGGACATTAGGCATTGAGTTACCGATATAATGGGGAAAATTCGGGGTGAGTAAATGATTAATTGGGATAAAAAATTTGATTATTTTGTGCGCTGGGTTTTTGGTGCAATTTATGCCAACCAGCAAATAAGGAAGGGTTGTATAGAACCCAATGATAGGGAGTTTAAGATTAAGAATTTCAAATGGGAACACGATGGCCAATGGTTCGAAAAGCTAAATGTTGGCGAGAATCATCCGGACGGTGAGTGTAATATGGCAACAATTATTCTTTGTTGCTGTGCTATTGAGTTGTACGGCCGGATTTTACTCGGTTATGGTCCTGCGAAGAAAGGTAAAGGCGCTCCTCAAGAATCTTTTGTTGCATTCATAAAGAATTATTTCCCCAAAGAATATTATAAAAGAGCAGAGGCAATATATAAACGTTTCCGTTGTGGGTTAGTGCATAGTTATGTAATGGGTGCTATAGGCTATAAAAGAGGATTTTTGCTTACACGTAAAGGCAAAAAACATAGTAGTGAACATCTTCAATATCATAATAAACGGCAATTGGTTATCAATTTAGACATATTTGTAAAAGATCTCAAGGAGGCTTTTGAAAATTATTATTCAGCACTTAAAAATAAAAAAAAGGGAACTCCAAACTTACAATTAATTTTTGATAGAGATAATAAAGGGAAGATTCGGAAAACAAAAACAGGCAAAATAAAATGGAAAAGAGACACAATCAATTTAGCTAAAAATGCTAAAAAAGTTTTAAGAAATTTTGGCATATAGCTAAAATGATGAGGTTGAGGTCTGTGTCTAATGGGACGTGCGCAGAAGGTATATACGAAGTAGACGGTAGAGACAAGGGGGTGAGAGAATGTTAAGTAACTATACAGCTAAATATACAAAAATAAGTTCTGGTTATATGGGGCAGTTAGTAGAGTGGCCAGAGGTAATAACAGAAGGAAAAACCTTGGAAGAGTGTAGGGAAATGCTCAAGGATGCCTTGCACGAGATGGTGATAGCCTATCAACAACAAAGTAAAGAAATTCCAATTGGTGGCGCTATCTTAGAACAAGTGCCGGTTGAGATTTAGGATGTCAATAAAACGTCGCAACTTAATCTGATATTTTGAGGAAAATGGATTTTATTTATTGCGTGAAGGTAGGAAACATTCTATCTACGCAAATGATGTAAAGACTATACCAATTAAAAGACATCGTGCACTTGACAGAATAACAGCAAATGAATTATGCAAGCAAGCTGGATTGAAACCAAAATTCTGAACGATAATGATGAGAGTGAGGTTTGCGCCAAGTCCAACGGGGTATTTGCATATTGGTGAGGACTAACCATGACGACATTTGAACTTGGTTCTGCTACAGCTAAGGGAGGCTTTGCTAATGAAAAGGCTGTTTGCAGTAAATTTAATAATTGGAAAGATGATCGTGAAGCACAATCTTGGCTTGAAATTATGGGTTACGATATAAGACAAGTTGATTCTGTTGAGGCAATCCATATTCCAACCAGAATGAAAAGAACAGATGTGGAGCGATTGGGGTTACAAGAGAGTTATGAGGAATTGATGAAATTTAAAAAGGCAGATGCGCAACTAAGAATTATAATTATTATCGGAAAGATAGTAAAGATTGAAAATCTATCATTAAAGAAGGCAAATTCAGACGCAGATTTCAATCAGATAGATAAAAGATGGGTAAGTACATACCAAGAAATATGGAAATTTGACGACGAGGTCACATTTGGACTAAAACTCTTCACTGGGGAAATTAGTCCGGCATCTCACCCAGAGATAGTTAGAGAAAAGGTATTACGAGACAAAAGGAGACTGTTCATGGATGAACTCCCTAAAAATTTAAGAAATAAAATCTTAGATTTCTTTACCGTAAATAAAATCCTTGTAGTTGCGGATATTCTTAAAGGTAGAGGAGGTCTGTCAGCCAATTGGATGTTAATAACCAGATATAGCAAAGAAGATAACACTACTACATGGATTCTAAAAGACATTAACACAGTGATGAATTTCTTTGGCTCTGGTGAGGTGAGAATATCTCCAAGAGGAAGTGTATACATTGGTAAAATCACTATGATGAGAAAAGGTGGCACTCCTGACCCCAAAAAATTACAATTCAAAATAAAACCGTGTGCGTTATTTAAATTAGGGGAATAATGTTTTTCTTGGCGAAGGTAAAATTTGACTTAAGGGACCCGGACGAACTCTATTTTGCCCAAAGAGAGATAGATAGTTTGTTGGGCGCAAAAACAAAATTTGTCAAGACTATTGCTTCTCTCATTAAGAAAAAACCATTCAAGTTGCTTGATGACGAAGTTATTCATTTGATTACTCGCTTGGTTTACATGGGCGAAGGGCAAGGATATCTGGCAGAGATATCACTTCGAGAAATAGTAAGCATTGTGAAAAAGGCAACCTTTTTCAGGGAAATGTATGTAATTTTTGAGTCAGAAAATGATGCGCAAACACTAAAAGATTTACTAAAAAAGGTAGGCGTAATAATTGCCGCTAAACAATTAGAGAATGTAAGAATAGGCCTAAACCCTTATACTCAAATTTTTTTGAAGAACTTGTCAAAAAGAAGCAAATTAGTGACAATTAGATTTTTACCTTTTCAAACACTTTTCGAATATGCGACCGAAGTAAAGAAACTTCCTGCGGCTGTGTTCCGTCCTAAAAATAGCAAGAATTGGCCAGACTATTTTAAAGAAAAAGAATCTGGAATAAAAAAAGGCATAAGAGAATTAGTTGAGCATATGAAAACAGGTTATTATCGTTCACCTCACTTTGGGCTTGGAAAAAATCATGTAGGTGACTTTGTGGACTGGGCATCTACTGACTTGAGAAAACCCTTCCTTCACTACCTCCATAAATATAAAGGAAAGGGAGATGCGAGAATATCACGTGCTTTGATAAACTTACTGGACGTGAAGGAAGGGGATACAATATTAGACCCCTTTGTAGGTTCAGGAGCGTTTATCGCTGATGCCTGTACCATGGGGTTAAATGCTGTTGGCATAGAGGTTTTGAACATAGGAAAAATGATTGCCGAAGTTAAATGTAATTTAGGAATTAATATCACAGATTTACGAAATTCTATAATCAAATTATTTGAATTTGTGGACAGTTCGTTGTTTAAGCAGGATATAAGAGATGAGTTAGCAGAGATGAAGGAAAAAATCAAAAGAAATACAGGTAGTAGTAGAGGTTATGAAAATATTAGCCCCCACTTAGCAAAAATTATTTTCCTAAAAAAAGGAATAGATAATATAGACAATGAAGAAGCAAAAGCCTTTCTTTCAGTTCTTTTAAGCCAAAAGATTGTAGAATATTCTGAAAAAAGAAGAAGATGGGATATAATCAACTCCTTTAAATATTATGTTGAGGATAGATACTTAATTTTGTATGCCACCAAAGACCTCGCAAGAATACTTGAGGTAAACCTTAATGGAGGTAAAGTCACAATAATTAAAGGCGATTCCACTAATATGTCAATGGTTGAAAATAATTCTATAGATGGAATACTCACTTCTCCTCCCTATTTTGACGCATTAGACTACATTGGGAACAATAAACTCTCAATCTTAATTTTGGGACTGGATGAGGACCTGGGTTGGGAATCAACAAAGAATTTCTACGAGGCAAAACACAGAGATGAAGAAAAACACGAAAAAGCACCTCTTTTTGTTGGTGACAGATATTTTTCTATTCAATTGCCTCCGTCAAGTCTAAAACTAATAAGATTATTAGAAATGTCTCATAGAGTTTACAAATCAAAAATTGTTGGAAATTATCTGAAGATGATGAGACTTTCGTTTGAAGAATGCTATCGTATTTTGCGTAACAATAAGTATTATTTGATGGTGGTAAGCAAACACCATAGATGGATAATAAATGGAAGGGAAGAGACGGTAGAAACATCGTCTATACTGGTAGATTTAGGGAAATCTGTGGGTTTCAAGGTAACAGATATTATTGAACATGGTTTATCCAAGGCTGATAAAGGTAAAATTGGAGTAGAAGACATAATAGTTTTTCAGAAATGAGATTGAGGTTTGCGCCAAGTCCGACCGGGTATTTGCATATTGGTAATGCCAGAACTGCACTTTTCAATTACCTTTTAGCAAAAAAACATCGAGGAAAGTTCATTCTCAGGATTGAGGATACGGATATCGCGCGCTCGGAGAAGGAATTTGAAAAAGGAATTATCGAAGATCTGCGCTGGCTGGGTATAGACTGGGATGAAGGGCCGGAGAAGGGGGGAGATTTTGGACCCTACCGGCAGTCGGAAAGATTAAAGACCTACCGGGAATTTGCCGAGAGGTTGTTAAAACAAGACAAAGCCTACTATTGCTATTGCAGCAAAGGGGAACTGGAACAAAGGAATAAGGAGCTTTTGGCTCGGGGAGAAAGTCCGCGCTACGATAACCGCTGTCGGAATCTTACCAAAAATCAAGGGATAGAGTATAAACTGGAAGGAAGAAGGCCGGTCATCAGATTTAAGATTCCCGAAAGGATGATTGAAATCAATGACCTTATCCGAGGAAAGGTCAGTTTTGACACAAGATTGATGGGGGATTTTATCATCATGAAATCTGATGGGACACCGACATTTAATTTTGCGGTGGTGGTAGATGATATCTTAATGAGGATTACCACGGTCATCAGAGGGGAGGACCACCTTTCCAATACCCCCAGACACATTATGCTCTTTGAGGCATTGAAGGCAAAGATTCCCGAATTTGCGCATATGGCAATGACGCTTGGTCCGGACGGTAGCCGCTTAAGCAAGCGCCACGGAGCAACCTCGGTAAGGGAATATCGAAGGCTGGGAATGCTTCCGGAAGCATTCTTTAACTATTTGGCACTATTAGGCTGGGGGACAAAGGAGAGCCAGGAACTCTTTACCAAAGAGGAATTGATTAAGGAATTTTCCTTAGAAAGGTGCAAGGAAGGTGCTGCCATCTTTGATATAGAGAAGTTAACCTGGATGAATGGCCTTTATATCCGAAAGAAAGAACCAGAAGAACTGGTAAGATTATCCCTTCCCTATTTAAAGGAGAAGGGGTTGGGAGGAGAAGAGGATTATCTGAGAAAAATCATTGTTTTGGAGAGAGAACGAATCAAGAAGCTTTCTGAAGTCCCCGAACTTATCGAATATTTCTTAGTGGAAAAGATAAAATTTGACCCAGAGGCTGTAGAGAAAGTTTTGAAAAGGCCAGAGGTAAAGGAAATCTTAACCTCTCTAAAACAGGAATTAGAAAATCTTTCTGACTTTTCGGCTGGCTCTTTAGAAAAGACAATTCGTAACTGGACAAAAAATAAAGACTTAAAAACCAAGGATGTTTTCCATCCTCTAAGAGTGGCGATCACCGGAAGAACAGTTGGTCCAGGTTTATTTGAGACGATGGAGGTCTTGGGGAAGGAAAGGGTATTAAAAAGATTAAAAGGGGCAGAAAGAAAATGTTAGTTAAAGATGCGATGAGAAGGGAGGTAGTAACGGTAAGAAGGTCCACCACCTTAAAAGAATTAATTGAGATCTTTCATAAGTATACCTTTCATACCATTCCGGTAGTAGAGGATGAAAAAATAGTCGGGATTGTGGAGTTGGAGCATCTTTTAAGAATTTTTCAACCCCATCCTGCCCATATCCATGAACTATTAAAGAGTGTTCCCTTTTTAGAGGAGGAAGAGAGAAACATTTTCGAGCTGGAGGTTACCTCTGAGATGGCAATGCTTTGCCTGGTTGATGATATTATGGAAAGAAAATTCTTAACCATCGGGGAGGATGCTACAGTTCAAGAGGCGCGCCGTTTAATGAAATTACATCAGACACAAAGGCTACCGGTAGTTGATAAGAAGAACAATTTAATGGGGATTATTAGCCTCTTTGACATTATTTTATCGGTCTTTAAGGAAAAAGGGATCTATTAAGTGAATACAATTTTTTCCTTGGGCATCATTCTTTTGGTCGGACTTTTTGCGGCTAAGATATTACGTCAGATAAAATTTCCCGCGGTCACCACCTATCTTCTCTTAGGCATCATTATCGGTCCTCATCTCCTTAATTTTGTCTCCCCTGGAATTATTAATTCCTCAGGTCTTATCTCCAACATTGTCCTCTCGATTATTGCCTTTGGTCTGGGTCAGAACTTCTCCAAAGAACATTTCAAAAAGATCGGTAAATCGGTTCTTACGATTTCCATTTTAGAGGCAGTCGGTGCCTGGATATTGGTTACATTGGCTCTCTTTTTTATCTTGAAACAACAGCTTTACCTTGCTCTTCTCTTTGGCTCCATTGGCGCGGCTACTGCTCCTGCGGCCACCGTAATGGTTATCCGGGAGTATAGAGCAAGGGGAACATTTACCAATACCCTTTTGGGGGTTGTTGCGCTTGATGATGCCTGGTGTCTGATTATCTTTTCCGTCTCTTTAGCCATAGCAAGGGCTTTATCTCTGCATCTCGGTGCCAATATTCTTTTACTTAAAATATTTTTACATACCTTCGGTCACATTATCGGCGCTTTCCTCCTTGGGGGAATCATCGGGATTCTTCTCAACTGGTTAGGTCGTTTTGTTAAAACCAGGGCTGACCTTCTGATTATAACCTTAGGTTCGATACTTGTAACTGCGGGGCTCTCTATCCTCCTTGACTTTTCTGTTCTTTTAGCCAATATGGCCCTGGGAACAGTTTTAATTAACCTTAAAAAGCACAACTATGGATTCTTTGAGATTTTGCATACTGTTGATACTCCTCTCTTTCTCTTCTTCTTTGTGTTGGCGGGAGCCAATTTAGAGATTCCGCTTCTCCCTAAGATAGGAGTAATTGCCATTACCTACTTTGTTTTTGTTGTTGTTGGCAAGATTGCTGGCGCCTCTTTAGGGGCACACATTTCTAAGGCAACCGGTTCGGTAAGAAAATATATTGGTCTTGGTCTTATTCCCCAGGCCGGTGTTGCCTTGGGAGTAGCTCTCATTGCTAAAGCTTCATTTCCCGAGGTTGGAAACTTCATCTTTGCTACCATCGTTACCGCGACCATTATCTTTGAACTTGTCGGTCCCTTTGCCACCCGATTTGCTTTGAGAAAAGCGGGTGAAATCGAAGGAACTTAATGGCATTGAGATTCTATAATACCTTAACCAAGAAAAAGGAAGGATTTGTCCCTTTGAAAAAGGGCAAGGTTGGGCTTTATACCTGTGGACCAACGGTCTATGACTATGCCCATCTGGGTAATTTCCGCGCTTATATCTTTGAGGACTTATTGCGCCGTTATCTGGAATATAAAGGATATAAGGTAACCCAGGTAATGAATATCACCGATGTTGATGATAAGACGATCAAAGGAGCAAAGGAGAAAGGGGTAACGCTATCCGCGTACACTAAAGGTTATGAGAGGGCCTTCTTTGAGGATATTGAAACGTTAAATATCAAGAGAGCCAATCGCTACCCCCGGGCAACCGAGCATATCCAGGAGATGACAGGCCTGGTCAAAAGATTACTAAAGAAGGATTATGCTTATGAAAAGGATGGTTCCATCTACTTTTCGATTAAAAAATTTCCCAATTACGGAAGACTCTCCGGGGTTGACCTTTCCCAGATGAAGGAAGGGAAAAGAGGTGACTTGGATGAGTATCAGAAGGAGGACATCAAGGACTTCTGTTTATGGAAAAAAACAAAAGAAGGGGAACCTTTCTGGGAAACGGATGTTGGCAAAGGAAGACCCGGCTGGCATATCGAATGCTCGGCAATGAGTATGAAATATCTGGGGGAAAGTTTTGACATTCACACCGGGGGAATAGACAATATCTTCCCTCACCATGAGAATGAGATTGCCCAGAGTGAGGCAGCCACAGGCAAACAATTTGTCCGATATTGGCTTCACTGCGCCTATCTTCTTGTTAACAATGAAAAAATGGCCAAATCAAAAGGAAACTTCTATACCCTGCGCGACCTTCTGAATAAAGGTTATCACCCGAT
>DAOWFY010000148.1 GCA_030637775.1 bacterium
AGATCGGAGACGTTTATGGGATAGGGCTGCGCAGCACCAAAATCCTTTCCTTTGACAATACCCTTCTTGTTATACCCAATGCCGAAATTGCCAAGAGTAAGATAATCAATTATAGTTATCCCGATCCAAAGTTAAAGATCAGACAAAAGGTTTCTGTCGCCTATGGGACCGATTTAGAGAAGGTAAAAAGAATTTTAAAGGGAGTTTGTTCTTGCCATCCAGAAGTTAAAAAGGAGCCAAGGCCAATAGTGTATTTTACTGAATTTGGCGAGTCTTCGCTTGACCTTCTCTTGATTTGTTGGATTGACAGTTTTCAGGATAAGTTCAGAATTAACGATGAAATTAATATGGAAATTAAAAAGCAATTTGAAAAGGAAAAGGTTGAAGTTCCCTTCCCGCAACAGGATATCCATATTAAGGAGTGAAAATTTGGGAGTGTGTCAAATGTAGGCTTGGACTCTCCAGATTCCTACTAAAGATAGTATGATTAGAAAGTTAGAATTTGACAATTTGAAAAAAATAGTTTAAAGTGTAGAAATACCCTCACTTAAATCCTTCCCCCACGAGTGGGGAGGGAAAAGGGGAGGGGCAAAAAGAAAGGAGGAAAGAATATGTGGGCTTTAATCGGTGGAATGGTTGCAGTGGTTCTGGGCATCTGGGGGCTCATTGGCTGGTGGGGTTACTTCATTAAGGCTCTAATGGCTCTTGTTCCCATCCTTGCTCTCATTGGAGGAGCAGTAGCAATTGCTTCCGGGCTGAGCGACATCAAAGATAAGATTGCCGAGAAGAAAGAAAAAGCCAAGGAACCAGAAAAGAAAGAAGAAGAGAAAAAAGAGGAAAGTACATAAAACTGATAAAGTCGTTCTGAGGCGTAGCCAAAGAATCCCAGAGACTCTTCGTTAGCACTCAGGGGGACACTTGGTAACCAGATTAATTAACCGGTTGGCAAGAAAAATAGTTTTTTTGATTTCTTTTCCTGAGAGGAACTTTTGGATTTTTTCTTCAGCAAAAGCTTTCTCCTTTACCTCCTCTTCGGTAAGATCAAGAGATAACTTCAATCTTGCTCTCAGTTTCCCATCTATTTGGACTACCACCGTAACCTTTTCTTCTCTGGTGAGTTTCTCATCATATTCGGGGTAAGGATGGGAAAATATTGACGGTGAATTGCCAATCCCTGCCCATAACTCTTCTGCGATATGGGGAGCAAAAGGAGCCAACAATATTAACATTCTCTCGATTACATCTCTACCAATCTCTTTTTTATTTCTTAAGGCAAAATTAACAAACTCCATCAAGGCCGCAATCGGAGTATTAAATTTTACTTTTTCTAAATCCTCGTTGATTTTTTTATTAAGTTTATGAATAGCTCTGATAGTTTCTGAGCTACTCTTCTTATTTTTGCTACAGCCTAAAACCAATTCCCAAACTCGCTGGAGAAACCTGAACACCCCTTTCACTCCTTGACTGTTCCAGGCAATAGTTTGATCGAAAGGTCCGATAAACATTTCATAAATTCGCAGGGTATCCGCTCCATAACTCTCTATAATATCGCCAGGATTAATCACATTTTCAAAAGATTTCGACATTTTTCGACCATCTTCAGCTAAAACCATACCGTGAGAAGTTCTTCTTTGATAAGGTTCCATTGTTGGGGCAATTCCAATATCATAAAGGAATTTATAGCAAAAACGAGAATACAAAAGATGTAAAGTAGTATGTTCCATGCCCCCATTATACCAATCAACCGGCATCCAGTATTCTAATTTCTTTTTATCGGCTAAAGATTTCTCGTTTTCGGGATCGGTATAACGCATAAAATACCAATTGGAACCTGCCCAATTGGGCATTGTATCTGTCTCTCTTTTAGCCGGTCCTCCACATTTCGGACACTTCACATTAACCCATCCTTTAATACTTGCCAGAGGAGATTCACCAGTTCCAGTTGGTTGATATTTTTCAACATAAGGAAGTTTAACCGGCAAATCTTTTTCAGGTACGGCAATAACCATATGCTCTTTACCGTCAATAATCGTATAGTCGTAGTTTAATCCTAACTTTGTCCCTGATTTAATCAGGGATTGATTCTCCCAGCATTTCCTACAGTAAATGATGGGTATTGGTTCTCCCCAATAATGCTGGCGAGAGAATACCCAATCCCGAAGTTTGTATTGAACTTTTTCCTTGCCTGTACCCTTTTTCTCCAACCAATCAGTAATTTTTTTTATTGCCTCTTCGGAAGATAATCCATTAAACTGCCCGGAGTTAATTAGAACACCGTAATTAACGAAAGCTTCTTTTGAAACATCTCCACCGGAGACAACCTCCCGAATTTTTAAACCATATTTCTTAGCAAAATCATAATCTCGATAATCGTGAGCGGGAACAACCATTACCGCTCCCCCACCATAGGTGCCTACTACATAGTCCCCTACCCAAATAGGAATTTTTTCAGAATTGATTGGATTTATTGCCATCACGCCTTTTAACTTGACTCCTGTTTTTTCCTTGGTTAATTGCGTTCTCTCAAACTCACTCTTTTCTTTTGATCGTTTAATATAATCTTTAACCTCTTCGTAATTTTCGATTTTTGCTTGTTGCTGTGAGCAATTTCCGGGAAGATACCCCTCCCGCATATTCCTACTGAAGACAGTTTGATTAGTGAGTGGCGGAATTTGGTTTTTGAGAAGTTCAGCAACAGTAGCATGCTCGGGAGCTAATACAACGGC
Source organism: bacterium (assembly GCA_030637775.1). Classification (GTDB taxonomy): domain Bacteria; phylum Ratteibacteria; class UBA8468; order UBA8468; family UBA8468; genus DAOVGU01. Next base: position 2,727 of record DAOWFY010000148.1, read on the forward strand.
TGTCACGCCAAAAATAGTATCGGCTCTGGTGGTGAAAACTCTAATTAAACTTTTAGAGTTCTCTATCTTAAAATTAATTTCTGTACCCTCGCTTTTGCCGATCCAGTTAATTTGCTGAACTTTTATTTTTTCTAAATAATCGACCTTGTCTAAGTCTTCAATTAACCGGTCAGCATATTTCGTGATTTTTAACATCCATTGCTTACGTTCCTTTCTCTTTACTTCTGCCCTACATCTTTCGCATTTGCCTTCAACTACCTCTTCATTAGCTAAACCAATCTTACAGGAAGGACACCAATTAATGGGAATTTTTGCTTGATAGGCCAAGCCCTTCTTAAAAAGTTGCAAAAAAATCCATTGGGTCCATTTATAATATTTTGGGTCGGCAGTATTAATCTCCCGATTCCAATCAAAAGAAATACCTAAACGCTTAAGACCCCTTTTGAAGTTAGTAATATTTTTCCTCGTTGCAACTTCAGGATGCACACCTGTTCTGATAGCATAATTCTCGGTTGGTAGACCAAAAGCATCCCAGCCGATAGGATATAAAACATTGAAACCCTCCATTCTTTTTTTACGAGCGATAGCATCCAAAGCAGAGTAACTCCGACAATGACCAACATGTAATCCCTCTCCGGAAGGATAAGGAAATTCGATTAAAATATACATCTTTGGTTTTTCCTTACCCGACTCGGCAGAAAAAAGATTTTTTTCCTCCCAATATTTCTGCCATTTCTTCTCTATCTTCGCAAAATCATATTCCATTTTACTTCTTCTCTAAAGCTCTGATTGCTTTTAGATTTTCAATATCCTCATTCGGTCTTTTCTTTGGTGTCTCTAAAATAAAGGGGAGTTTGCGGAGAGCGGGGTGGTTGACAATAAGAGCAAAACCTTCTTTGCCAATTTCCCCCTTTCCAATATCTTCATGCCGGTCAACGTGGGAACCCAATGGCGCTTTGCAATCATTAGCGTGAATAAGAAAGAGCCGGTTAATCCCAACAAGTTCATCAATCTTTTTTAAGGTTTTATCCAATCCTCTCTTCGTGGCAATATCGTATCCCGCACCATAGGCATGGGCGGTGTCAAGACAAAGTCCAAAATATTTATTCTCTTTTGCTCCTTTAATGATTGTGGCAATCTGCTCAAAATTATAACCCAAAACTGTCCCTCCTCCCGCCGTATTCTCTAAAAGAATTTTTAAGTGTGGTTTTGTCCGGCTGATAATTTGATTTAATGCTCTTGTGATGCGGGAGATACCATAATTTTCTCCCTTTCCTTTGTGGTTTCCAATGTGGGTGACGAAGTATTCAGCAGAGAGCATCTCCGCTCTTTTGATATCCTCAATATAGGCTGAAATTGACCTTCGATAGAGAGTTTCCAGGGGAGAGGCGAGATTGATCAAATAGGGAATATGGACAATAACCGGACCGATTTTTGCGGCTTTCCTCCTTTTGCAAAATTCTTCCGCTTCCGATTTCTCCAATTTTTTTGTCCTCCAGCTCCGAGGACTACGGGAGAAAATCTGGAAGGTATCACACCCGAGCTCCTTTGCCCGATCCACCGCCTGATGAATTTTGCCAGCAATAGAAACGTGGACTCCCACTTTCATTTCACTTCTCTTCTCAGGTCCGGGGGTCTTGGTTTCGTCTCGATGTGACCATCGAGATAAAGGATGTTATAGCCTTTTGAATGGGGTGGAGGAATTTTTTCACTGACCGCGGTCATCTCCATCATTAACCACTTCTTATCCCTATTGGGAATGTGGTCTGGGTTCTGATTGTTGAATTGATCATTCCAGATATAGGTAATCCCTTTTTTCCTTAATTGACCCGGAAGGGAAGGGCAAATAAAGACCTTTCTTGTCCTAAGATAGGGATAAAGGATATTGGCAATGCTCTTGGGATCGGAAGAATCTTCTGGATAGAAACAGGCGGAGGGAAGTCGGTCATTGTTCTCGATCATAAAGATGGTTAAAGCCTGGCGGATTTGGTTAAGATTATTACGACAGAAAACCTGCTTTGCCCTTCTTACGGCCTTATAGGCTCCTAAAGGTAAAGAGGTAACAATCGTAGTTACCGTCATCAGTTCTACCAGGGTAAAGCCGGCTTTGGTCTTGAAGAATTTTATTTTCATCTGTTGTTTTCCAGACTCTTTTTTAGACTCTCTTTAGGTTTTTGTAATTCTTTCTTCCTTCCGCTGAAAAGATTTTTCATTTTCCCCTGCCACCATTCAAGAATCTTGTTCCACTCCAGGACAATCGTTGTCGTTCCCATTCTCTTGTCTTTCTCAGGTTCTGTCGTCCTTACCTTCAAACCACCAATATTACACATAAAGGAGAAAAAGATAATGATTATTAACAATAGGAAAATAATAATTTTTTTCATTTTTGTTCAGTTATTATAGCACAAAGAGTAACAATTCTCAAAAAAGATTTGACAAAAATTTTATTTCGTGGTTTACTATAACATCCTTTTCGGGGCAGGGTGCAATTCCCAATCGGTGGTAAAAGCCCACCAGCCCTTGACACAAGTGTCAAGGGCAGATCTGGTGTGACTCCAGGGCCGACAGTAAAGTCTGGACGAAAGAAAAGGAGAAGTTATAATCCCGGGAAGGACCCGGGATTTTTCTTTATAGAGAGTCCCCATCCAGTGAATGAGAGAGAAAAATACCTAAAATTAGCGATCAAATTAGCAAAGAAAGGGTTAGGCTATACCAATCCCAATCCTTTAGTGGGGGCGGTAATTGTTAAAAATGGAAATATCGTGGGAAAAGGATATCATCAAGGATATGGTCTTCCACATGCAGAAATAAATGCTCTCAGAAAAGCAAAGGAAAGAGCAAAAGGAGCAACACTTTATCTGAACCTGGAGCCTTGCTGCTTTTTTGGTAAAACTCCCCCCTGCACCACCTCAATCATTTCTGCAGGAATCAAGGAGGTCGTTACTTCCTTAAAGGACCCCAATCCAAAAGTCTCCGGAAGAGGGATTAGCCAGTTAAAAAAAGCTGGCATCAGGGTAGAAATAGGAATTTTAAAGAAGGAGGCAAGAAAACTTAATGAAGCCTATCTTAAGTATATTACAACCAAAAAACCCTTTGTCACCTTGAAAGCAGCAATGAGCCTTGATGGAAAGATTGCAACTAAAACCGGAGAATCAAAATGGATAACCTCAAAAGTAGCAAGAAATTTCAGCCATCAATTAAGACTTCTCTATGATGGGATTCTGGTAGGAATAGGGACGGTGCTTAAGGATAATCCCTATTTAAATTACACCCCCACCTACCGGGGGTTCCACTCCCCTCGAGGGAGTGTATCCCCCGGATTAAGGAGAGGGGGAAAGAGATTTACCAAGGTTATTGTCGATAGTTCTGCCAAGATTCCCCTTGACGCCAACCTCCTTAAAAAATCGAAGACCTGCCTGCCGGACAGGCAGGTGATTTTAGCTACGACAAAAATGGCTTCAATAGATAAATTAAAAAAACTAAATGAAAAAGGCATAGAGATCCTAATTTTAGGAGAAAATAGAAAGGTTGATCTTCTCAGGTTAATGGAGGAATTGGGGAAACGGGAACTTGCAAATCTTCTCATTGAAGGAGGAGGAGAGATCAATGAGGCTGCTTTGAGACTGAGAATCGTGGATAAGGTTTGCTTCTTTGTTTCTCCCAAAATTATTGGAGGAAGATATGCAAAGACGCCGGTGGAAGGAGAGGGGATCGAGCATTTAAATGAGGCGATTTTACTGAAAGAACTTACGTGCGAACCGATTGGTGAAGATTTTTTAGTGGAGGGATATGTTTACAGGACTGATTGAAGAACTGGGAGAGGTGAAACTTCGCAAGCAAAAGAATAACATCTTGATTTTGGGGATTCAAGGGAAAAAGGTGCTGGAAAATAGCAAGATTGGGGATAGTATTTCGGTAGATGGCGTCTGCCTGACAGTGAGTGATATTAAAAATAAGATTCTTCACTTTGATGTAATGGCTGAGACTTTAAAGATAAGTACCCTGAGAGACCTAAGGATTGGAAATCGGGTAAATTTAGAACGCGCGCTAAAGGTAGAGGACAGATTCGGTGGCCATTTCGTGACCGGCCATATCGACGGAAAAGGGGAGATTATGGCGGACTCACAACGACTTCGTCGGATTGCCATCCCTTCCGAGCTTACTTATTACATTGTACCCAAAGGTTCAATTGCGGTTGATGGCATTAGCCTTACCGTAGTAGAGGTAGAGAAAAATTACTTTACCATTTCTCTCATTCCCTATACCCTCGGGCATACAACTTTAGGAATGAAAAGAGGGGGGGACAGGGTTAATATTGAACTCGATATTCTTGCCAAATATGTGGCAAAATTAAAGGTAGAGAAAGAGAAGCAAGGGGATTATCTCAAGGAGCTGTTGAGGGATGAAATTTAATTCTATTGAGGAGATTATTGCCGATTTTAAAAAAGGAAAGTTCATCATTGTTGTTGATGATGAAAGCAGAGAAAACGAAGGAGACCTGATCCTGGCGGCAAAAAAGGTCACTCCCGAAGGCATTAACTTTATGGCTAAGGAGGGAAGGGGTCTTGTCTGTTTGGCTATCGTTGGCAGTCGTCTTGAGGAATTAAAGATTAGCCCTATGGTTTCCGAAAACACTGCTCATCAGCGAACATCCTTTAGCGTCTCGGTCGATGCTAAAGATGGCGTTTCTACCGGAATTTCTGCGGCAGACCGGGCGAGAACAATTAAAACAATTCTTGATAAAAAAACGAAACCAACCGACCTCCTCCAGCCGGGCCATATCTTTCCCATCCGTGCCAAGGAAGGTGGAGTATTGGTGCGGGCAGGACACACCGAAGCGGCGGTTGATCTGGCAAGATTGGCAGGAGTTTATCCCGCAGGGGTAATTTGTGAAATTATGAATGATGATGGAACAATGGCCAGAACTCCCGAGCTTTTGAAATTTGCTCGCCTCCGGCAGATTAAAATCTGCACTATTGCCCAGCTCATCGGCTACCGCCAGAAGAAGGAAAAATTGATAAAGAGAATTTTGACCACCTCCCTTCCCACTAAATATGGGGATTTTAAACTTATTCTTTATGAAAGTTTTGTTGATAAAAATTACCATCTTGCTTTAAAGCTGGGGGATCTCAAACTAAGGAGTAAAAAGGACAGTATTTTAGTGAGGGTTCACTCCCAGTGTCTTACGGGTGATATCTTCTCCTCCCTGCGTTGCGACTGTGGGGAGCAACTTCACCAAAGTATGAGGCTGATTGCTGAGGAGAAAAGAGGGGTTCTCCTTTATATGAGGCAGGAGGGCAGGGGAATTGGTTTAGTGAATAAACTGAAGGCTTATTGTCTTCAAGAGAAGGGTCTGGATACGGTGGAGGCAAATCGGAAATTAGGATTCAAGGATGATCTTAGAGATTATGGAATTGGGGCACAAATCCTGGTTGATCTGGGGCTTTCCCGCATCAGAATCCTGACGAATAATCCTAAAAAGATTGTGGGGCTACAGGGCTATGGGCTGGAGGTAGTAGAGCGAGTCCCGATCGAAACTGAGCCAACGAGATACAATAAGAGTTATCTGAGAACAAAGAAGGAAAGGATGCATCATTTACTTAATGTATAAGGGGGTAAATATGAAAGTGATAGAGGGGGAATTGAATGCGGCGGGTAAAAGATTTGCGCTGGTTGTCAGCCGGTTTAATGAATTTATCAGCAAAAGATTATTGGAAGGAGCTTTGGATTGCTTAAGGCGGCATGGAGCAAAGGAGGAGGATTTAGCGGCCATCTGGGTACCAGGGGCTTTTGAACTTCCTTATCTTGCCGACCTTTTGGCAAAAAGAAAAAAGTATGATAGTATAATCTGTTTAGGAACAATCATCAGGGGAGAGACACCTCATTTTGATTATATTGCCACTCAGGTTGCCAAATCTATCAACCAGATTTCTCTCTCAAGTGGTATTCCCGTCATCTTTGGGGTTATTACTACCGACAATTTAGAGCAGGCAATTGAGCGGGCGGGCACAAAGAAAGGGAACCGGGGCTGGAGTGCCGCGATGTCGGCCATTGAGATGGTCAACCTGTTTGATAAAACACAGAAGTGAGGGAGTTTCTTAAACACTAATGTGAGGTGGTTTTCGTAGAGGGCATTGGACCCCGTATGAATGCCCAGGCAGAGGAGAACCCTCGAGAAAACGCACCGAACATATTATGGGAAAGAGACGGAGAGCAAGAGAATTTGCTCTTCAGGTTCTTTATCAATTGGACATAAGAAAGGAGAAATCAGAGGAAGTTCTGCTTGAATTCTGGAAGGAGAATGATGCTGAGAAAGAGGTGCAGAACTTTACTAATATCCTGGTGAAAGGGGTTGAAGAAAAAAGATCAGAGATTGATAAACTGCTTGCTGAATACGCTCTCAATTGGGATCTTTCCCGGATGTCAGTGATTGACCGGAATATTTTAAGGTTAGGGAGTTTTGAAATCCTCTTTTTAAAGGAGATTCCTTTTGCGGTTTCAATCAATGAGGCAATAGAATTAGCCAAGACCTTTGGGACCGACGATTCCTTCAAATTCGTTAACGGAATCTTAAATAGGGTTAAGAATGAAAAAAAGAGTCTTTCTTCTTTTAAGGATAGCTGTTAGTTTTCTTCTTCTCTTCATTCTCCTTAAGTTTGTAAATTTAAGCCAATTTATTCATATTTTGAAAGAAGCGAATAAAGAAATTATCCTCCTTGCTATTTTGCTTAATCTGATTATTGTCCCGATTATTTCCTATCGCTGGCAGATTATTCTTTCCTCCCAGAAACTTTTTGTCAGACTTTCCGGGCTTATTCGCTTAACATTTATCGGAATGTTCTTCAATAACTTTCTTCCCACTTCGGCGGGAGGTGACCTAGTAAAAGGTTACTATCTTGTTAAGGATAGTGATCGGAAGATTGATTTAGGCGCCTCCGTTCTATTTGATCGGATTATTGGAACAATTTCTGTGATCATTATGGCCCTGATTGCTACGCTTTTATTATATAAGAGATTGCCGCCACAGGCTATTCTTTTTATTCTTTTGTTGTCTATTTTTACTCTTTTTTTAGTTCTTTTCCTCAGAAACCAGAAATTGGCAAAGGCTTTCTCCCGATTCTTTCGCCTGCATAAGTATAAAACCCTGGATATGCAGAGCAAAAGAGTCTACGAGAAGTTCCACCGCTACATCCATTCTCAAAGGATGTTGGGGAAGTCCATCGGAGTCTCCTTCGTTACCCAGATTTTCTCTATCCTGATGAACTACCTTATCATCATCAGTTTAGGCGGCAGGATTTCTCTCTTTCTTCTTTTTGTCTATATTCCTCTTATCTGGGTATTTTCTCTTTTTCCTTCTATTAATGGTTTAGGGATTCGGGAGGGTTTCTATGTCTATTTTTTTAAGGGAATCATCGGCAAGGAGACCGCTTTTGCCCTCTCTATGCTCATCCTGGGTCTTCTCCTTCTCAATGGGATTATTGGCGGTCTCATCTATTTAGCAATGGGGGGAAAGGTAAAAATAAAGGAGAAAATTTAAATGGAAAAGGTAAGATTTGGCGTTATTGGAGTTGGCGGTATGGGAAGTGCCCATGCCAAAATTATCAAGGAGCTTGAGGAGACTGAGCTAACTGCTGTTTCTGATATGGATAAGGAAACCGTAGATAAGGTTTCTAAAGAAGATGCTGTTGCCGGCTTTACAGACTATAAAAAACTCATCGCGAGCGGTCTGGTTGACGCGGTCATTGTTGCCACTCCCCATTACTTTCATCCTTCAATTGGGGTGGCGACAATGGAGGCAGAAATTCACTGTCTCTGCGAAAAGCCGATAGCGGTGAGTGTAAAAGGAGCGGATCTCCTCCTGGAAGCGGCAAAACGAACGGGAAAGGTCTTCGGAGTGATGTACCAGAGTCGCAGTCTTCCAGCAATCAGGGTAGCAAGGGAGATTATCGAGAGCGGACGCCTTGGGAAGGTCAGGCGAACCTGTATGATTAATCCCGACTATCGATGCCAGGCCTACTATGATAGCGGCACCTGGCGCGCCACCTGGGCGGGAGAGGGTGGAGGAGTGCTGATAAATCAGGCACCTCACGGAATGGACCTTTTTATGCTTCTCGGCGGAATGCCATCCCGGGTAACGGCCCGGGTCCGAACAAGACTTCACGATATCGAAGTGGAAGATGAAGCCGATGCCCTCTTGGAATATTCCAATGGAGCCTGGGGCTATTACTATGTCTCCACTACTGAGGCTCCGGTAAAAAGAATGATTGAAATCTCCGGGGATAACGGAAAGCTTATTTTAGAGAATGAAACTCTCAAATTCTACTCCTTGAAAACCTCCATCCCGGAATTTACGGTTAAGAATGCGGCGATGTGGGGAACGCCTGAAACCGTTGAGGAAAAATTGGAACTTCCCAAATGCGAAACAGGTCATGGCGCCATTACCGGAAATTTTGCCCGCTGTATCCTTCGGGGAGAAAAACTTCTTTCTCCGGGAGAGGATGGCATTAAAAGTGTGGAGTTTATCAACGCCCTTATTCTTTCCGGAAAAAAGAATAAACCGGTTGACATCCCCGTAGATCGGGAGGAGTACGAGGAATTACTGGAAGGTTTGAAGAAAAGTTCGAAAGAGAAAAAGGTCGTTAAGGTTCAGCGGGTTACCGACCCCCGCCTTACCAAATAGGAGATACAATGAAAAAGGAAAGTCCTTTAGAGAAAAAGTTACTCTATCAGAGAAAATTGGTCTGGGATGAGCTTGACCAGGAATCAAGAAAGAAAGCATTAAGCTTTGCTAAAAGTTATCAGGAATTTTTAACCCGGGGGAAGACGGAATGGGAGGCAGTAATTGAAGGTACGAAAATAGCGAAGGAAGCGGGCTTTGTTCCTTTGGGGAAATTAAAGAAGGGTTTTAACGAAAAGAAAGTTTATGCTACCAACCGTGAGAAAAATCTGGTACTGGCAGTTTTAGGGAAAAGACCGATTTTGGAAGGAGTGAGAATCATCATTTCTCATATTGACTCTCCTCGCCTTGATTTAAAAGCGCATCCTCTTTATGAGGAGGAAAATCTTGCTTTTCTTAAGACCCATTATTACGGAGGAATTAAGAAGTATCAATGGGTGACCATTCCCCTGGCCCTGCACGGAGTTGTTGTTTTAAAAAATGGCAAAAAGATAAATCTGACCATTGGCGAAAGAAAGGAGGAGCCTGTCTTTACCATTACCGACCTTCTTCCTCATCTTGCCGCCGAGCAGATGAAGAAAAGTCTGGAGAAGGGCATCGAAGGGGAAGCACTGAATATTTTAGCCGGGAGTATTCCCCATAAGGATAGAGACGTGAAGGAAAGAATAAAATTGGCAATTTTAGAATACCTGAACCAGAAGTATCAGATAACGGAGGAGGATTTGGTCAGCAGTGAGATTGAAGCGGTCCCGGCCGGAGAAGCAAGGGACCTTGGCCTTGACCAGAGTTTAATCGCTGGCTATGGTCAGGATGATCGTGTCTGCGCTTACAGCGCCTTAAGAGCAATTTGTGAATTGGAAAATCCCCAAATTACCTCCATCTGCATCTTTGTTGATAAGGAGGAAATTGGCAGTGAAGGAGTAAGTGGCGCTCAATCAACGTTCCTTATCTCCTTTCTTTCCGAAATATTGAATCTCTCTGTCCCCGGTGCAACTGAGCTTCAACTCCGTAAGCTTCTCAGCTCTTCTAAAGCTATATCCGCCGATGTTAATGCCGGGGTTGACCCCACCTATAAAGATGTCAGTGAACTAAGAAATAGTCCCCGAATTGGCTGTGGGGTCGTGATTACCAAGTCTACGGGAAAAGGAGGAAAATCCGGAAGCAGCGAAGCAAGTTCCGGATTCGTAGCCTATCTTCGGAACCTATTTGAAAAGCGAAAGGTCACCTGGCAGACAGGAGAATTGGGGAAGGTTGATCAGGGTGGGGGAGGAACGGCTGCAAAATATTTAGCCCGACATAATTGCGAAGTAATTGACTGCGGAACACCCCTTCTTTCTATGCATTCACCGCTGGAGGTTGCTCATAAAGCGGATATCTACTCTACCTATCAAGCCTACCTGGCCTTCTACAATGGCTGAAATGAGGTCAAATGAAAACTAATAAGCCAGTATTGTTAAGCGGTATATCTCCCAGTGGAAACCTTACTATAGGGAATTACATCGGCGCATTAAAAAACTGGGTAGAGATGCAGGAAAAATATGACTGTCTATTTATCGTAGTAGATATGCACGCCATTACTGTGAGACAAGAGCCGGGATTGCTTCGTTCTCGTTGTCTATCTTTTATTGCTCAATATCTTGCCTGTGGTATAGATCCAGAAAAAAGCACTCTCTTTGTCCAATCACATGTCAACGCCCATACAGAGTTAGCCTGGATTCTCGGATGTTATACTTATATGGGTGAATTGAATAGAATGACTCAATTTAAAGATAAATCAAAAAAACATCCCACCAATATCAATGCTGGACTCTATGTGTATCCACTATTGATGGCAGCCGATATATTACTGTATCAAACCGATATCGTACCTATCGGAGATGATCAAAAGCAACACTTAGAGATAACCAGAGATATCGCTGTCCGTTTTAATAATCTGCATGGAAAGGTATTTAAAATTCCGGAACCCTGCTTTCCTAAAATTGGAGCCAGGATAATGAGCTTACTTGAACCTGCCCATAAGATGGATAAGTCGGATACAAATAGCAACAATTACGTTGCTTTATTGGATGAACCTTCAATCATTACCAACAAGATAAAAACAGCGGTAACCGACTCCGGGACCCAGATAAAGACAAGCGAGACAAAACCGGGCATAAGTAATCTGATCGCTATCTACTCTGTTCTTTCGGGAATTACCCCCAAAGAGGTAGAGAACAATTATATCGGAAAAAACTATATGACATTCAAAAAAGATTTGGCAGAAATGATTGTGGAGAAGTTACGTCCCCTACAGAATGAGTACAAAAAGCTTATGAAGAACAAAGATTATATCTATGAGATTCTCAAAAAAGGAGCTCAAGAAGCAACAAGGCGTGCTGAAGAAACCTTGAAAAAGGTCTATGAAAAGGTTGGTTTTATCCTTCCTGCTTAATAATGATTGAAAAATTGGTAAGAAAGGTTGTCCTCGGTTTAAAACCATACCAGGCGGGCAAGCCTATCTCTCAACTGAAAAGGGAAAGAAAGATTTCTCAGGTTATCAAACTTGCCTCTAATGAAAACCCCCTTCCTCCTTCAGAAAGAGTAATCAAGGTCTTAAAAGATTCCCTGACAAAAGTTAACCTTTATCCTGACAGCAACGGTTATTATTTAAGAAATGGACTGGCCAAAAAATTAAAATTAAAAAGGGGAAATATCATTTTAGGTAATGGCTCAAGTGAAATCATCGCGATGGCTCTGGAGACATTTGTCAATCCGGCTGAGGAGATAATTATTGCGGACCCTTCCTTTATTATCTATAAAGGTCTCATTAAACTAAGAGACGCTGTTCCCGTTTTGATTCCGCTAAAGGATTTCTCCCTTGATCTCTCCGCGATGCTTAAAGCAATCAATAAAAGAACGAAAATGATTATCCTCTGTAATCCCAACAATCCTACCGGCACAATTATTAAAAAAGAGGAATTAAAAAAATTTATGAAAAAAGTGCCGGAAAATGTCATCATTCTTTCTGATGAGGCTTACCTGGAATATGTGGAAGATAAGGAGTTTAGCTCGGCTTTCCCTTATTTGAAAAGCAAAAAGCCTCTCATTATCACCCGCACCTTCGCCAAATCCGCCAGTTTAGCCGGTTTGCGCATTGGCTACGGAATAGCTAAAGGAGAAATCATCGAACAGATGAATAAGGTTCGGCCGCCCTTCAATACCTCCTCCTTAGCCCAGGTAGCCGCTCTTGCCGCTTTAAACGATAAAGAGCATCTTGAAAAGACCAGAAAAAATAATCGCGAAGAAAAAAGATATCTCTACCAGAATTTAAAAAACTTGAGGCTCTCTTACATTCCTACCCAGACCAACTTTATCTGCTTTGACCTGAAAAGGAATGCCAAACTGCTCTGCCGGAGGTTAGAAGAAGAAGGAGTAATTATTCGGAATATGTCTGCCTTCAATCTCCCGAATTCCTTTGCCCGGGTTACCATCGGGACGCATCAAGAAAATATGCTCTTTATTAAGAAGTTAAAAAAGGTCCTCATTAAAAAATGAAATTAGGGGTTAATATTGACCATATTGCCACATTGCGACAGGCCAGAAAAGGCGAGAAACCGGATCCAATAGAGGGTGCTCTCGTCTGTGAAAAGGCAGGGGCTGATTCCATCGTCTGCCATCTTCGTGAGGACAGACGCCATATCCAGGATAAGGACCTTTCTCTTTTAAAGAAAGTAATAAAAATTCCTCTGAATCTGGAGATGGCAGCTACCGATGAGATAATTAAAATTGCTCTAAAGGAGCAGCCGTCTCAAGTAACCCTTGTCCCCGAGAAAAGAGAGGAACTAACAACGGAAGGGGGGCTTGATGTAAAGGGAAATCTCGAGCATCTTAAAAAGGTGATTGCAAGATTTAAGAAAGCCGGTATTTCAGTAAGTCTCTTTGTTGATCCCGAAATCCCTCAGATAAAGGCCTCTAAAGAAGTAGATAGCCAATCTGTAGAACTGCATACCGGAAGCTATGCCGAAACCGAAGGGGAGGGCAGAGCCGAAGAACTTAAAAAACTCAGAGAGGCTACGGAATTTGCTATTTCCCTGGGGCTAAAGGTTGATGCCGGTCACGGGCTAAATTATGAAAATGTAGTTCCTATCTGCCAGATACCCGGGATTGAAAGATTAAATATCGGTCATTCTATTATTGCTCGCGCTGTCTTTGCAGGATTAGAGGAAGCGGTAAAGGAGATGTTAAATCTTTTAGGGGGTGAAAATGCTAACCGATAGTAAAGTTAGATTAATTTGTCGCCGGATGTTTAAGGATGCGCCGATACAGATTATTCGCGGTACTGTGGTAGAGGAAACCAACAATTATTTGAAGATTGAAGGAAAACTCTATCAGCAGGTGATTGATGAGGATACAGGGAAGAAGACCGAGAAACCCATTGATAAAGAGAATAAGACTATCTTTGTCCCTTTCCATTCAATAAGGTTTGGGGAGGTAATTGAAGAGGGAACAGAATCCGAAATCCTTGACAGAGAAGCAAAGAGAGAAAAACCCCTCACCAGGACCGAAATTAAGGAAGAGGAGGGGATTCTCTAATGGACAAATGTATTTTCTGTCAGATTGCCAGCCATCACATACCGGCCGATGTAATTTCAGAGAGTGATGATGTTATGGCATTTGCGGACATCAATCCTGCAACAAAGGGACATATCCTTGTGATTCCCAAGAGCCACACCACAAACCTGTTCGACATAGATGAGGCTTTATTTATCAAGGTTCTTCAGTTAGCGAAGCGAATTGTCAGGATAATGCCGGAGGCACTTGGTTGCTCGGGCGTAAATCTATTTCATTCTGCTGGAGAGTCCGCCTGGCAGGAGGTAATGCATTTCCACCTGCACATTGTTCCTCGCTACAACAAAGAGGAACTGCGTAGACCCTTTGTTTCCACTCCCGCCAACAAGGCAGAACTAAAAGAGATAGCCTCAGCCCTCAGCCAGAAACTCGGCAATAAATAAAGAATTGCCTAATAAAGGAAATCTTTATTTCATCAGCAATCCTATTCCCGTTAAGAAGGTAATGCCATAGACAATGTAACTGAATACCTTTCCTGAAATTTTTTTATTCAGCCAGGCTCCTAATAAGGTTCCTCCTATTACCCAGGGTATCAGGCGAACGCTTTCTAAAATTGTCTTTTGGGTAATGATATTACCGG
>DAOWFY010000082.1 GCA_030637775.1 bacterium
AGTATCGCCGCTCTTTTTCAGGCAAAAAAAGCTGTCTGCAATGATGCCGCCGCCTTGACGGTAGCAATGTTAAGAGCGGTAGAAATCCCGGCGCGGGTTCTTTGTGACGTTAAATACAAAGGAAAATGTGGCCATTGTTTCTGTCAGGTTTTCTTTTCCCGGAGATGGTGGACGATTGATAGCACATTTGATGAAAACAAAAGGCGTTTTTCTTACAGACAGTTCTCCGAATTGGAAGAACCCTGGTTTACCGATGAGCCAGGAGAGGGAAGAAAGATTGTCATTCCGGCAGACTTCCTCTTTGGCACTTTAATATATCCTTTCTGTAAAGAGATTATTATTGATGGCAAAAATGAAACCCTTTCCTTAAAGTTAAGTTTTAGCGGCTGCTGGGGCTCTGCTAATCCAACCCAGATGAGGCTTGCCGGGGAGCCGGTTTTAGACATAAAAACAAAAAAGGTGGCAAAAGCCCTTTACCTTCCCGATAGTCTCTTCCGGATCATTAAGGAGGAGAAATGCTACTTAAGAACAAAGTTGCCGCTTGGTTCCTACCGCTTAAGTTATGGAATCAGAACCGGCTTAACCGGATTCTTTCACGAAATAGGGTATACCAATTTTATGATTATAAGTCCTAAGGGAAAGACTGAGATTACGGCAGAAAAACTAAAAGCATCTCCAGGGATTAAAAGGAAATTATTTTTGGCTCTCTCTTCGGCTTTAAAAAATAAAAAATGACAAAAAGAAAGACCGTTTTAGAAAGGGAGATTGAGGCTCTCTCTCGGGTAAATAAGTTTATCGGCTCGATCAGCAATTTGCATCGGCTTCTTGACCTGATTATGAAAGAGAGCAAGAGGATAATGAAGGCGGAGGCCAGTTCTCTGATGCTCTATGACCCCAAAAGCAAAAAACTCTTCTTTGAGGTGGCCCTGGGAAAAAAGGGAAAGAAAGTAAAAAAGATAAGGTTAAAAGTGGGACAGGGGATTGCGGGGACCGCAGCTAAAATGGACAAAGTGCTCAATATCCCTGATGTTACCAAAGATCCTCATTTCTACAAAGAGGCAGATAGTAGAAGTGGGTTTAAAACTAAATCTATTCTGACTGTCCCCCTGAAACGAAAGGGTAAGTTGTTAGGTGTGCTTGAGGTATTGAATAAGAAGAATGGAAGGCCATTTGATAAGCAGGATGTCAGATTAATTCAGATTATTGCTGGTCAGGCCGCAGTGGCGATTGAAAATGCTCAGTTATATCTCGCAAACCTCAGAGCAGAACGACTCGCTGCTGTCGGTCAGACGATCACCAGCCTCTCCCATTATATCAAAAACCTTTTGACCGGTATCGAGATGGGAAAGGAAACGGTTCATCTGGGTCTGGAAGATAGGGAGCAGGAAACCTTTGCCACAGGTTGGAGGATGGTAGATAAGAATATGGAGAAGGTTTCCAACCTGGTGCTCAATATGTTGAACTATTCCAAACCGCGTAAACCCCTGTATCAATTGGCAAATCTCAATGAGATCGTAAAGCAGGTCGTTGCCTCTCAAGAGGAGCACGCAAAGAGAGAGAATGCCAGGTTGCTTACTAATCTGGACCATCATTTAGACCGGGTATTAATTGATACTTCAGGAATTGAGAGGGTCTTGCTAAATTTAGTGGGAAATAGCCTTGATGCCCTGAAAGGAAGAGGGGGGAAGGTAGAAATAACGACCCATTTAGAGAAGAAAAAGAAACTCTTTCGGATTATCGTTAGCGATACGGGTTGCGGTATCCCCAAAGAGCAGATTAAGGAAATCTTTAATTTCTTTTATAGCACAAAGGGGTCTAAAGGCACAGGCATTGGGCTGGCGGTGACGGAAAAGATTGTAAAGGAACAGAAAGGGAAGATTAAGGTTACATCAGAAGTAGGGAAGGGGACGACCTTTACCATTACCCTCCCTTGGCATTAAGGGGTCAGACCTCTACATTTTACATTTTTCTTCTCTTAGCAGTTTAAATTTTATTTACCGATGGCAAGACCTCTAAGAATTTCGTATGCTGGGGCTCTGTATCACATTATTTCTCGTGGTAACGAGACAAGAGAAATTTTTATAGATAAAAGAGATCGAGGGAAATTTCTTCAGTGTTTGAAAGAGATAATCCTCCGTTATAATGTAAAGATCCATACTTACTGTCTGATGGACAATCATTACCATCTAATTATGGAGACACCTCACGGAAATATTGTTGATGCCATGCATTATCTCAATTCCAGTTATACCGTTTACTTCAATTCTCTACATAAGAGGATTGGGCATCTTTTCCAAGGAAGATACAAATCCCTTCTTGTAGAAAAGGATCCATATCTGCCTGCTTTATCCCGTTATATCCATTTAAATCCAGTAAGAAAAAACTTAGTAAAAAATCCTCAAGATTATCCATGGTCAAGCTACAGGTATTTCATTACCCCGATAAATACACCCGATTTTCTTTGCACCGATTTTATTCTCTCCGTGTTTTCTGAAGATTTAGAAAAAGCCAGACATTTGTACCGAGAGTTTGTAGAGGACCATATTGGGGAGGAGGTGGAGGTTATCAGGGACAATTTGCATGCGGGTTTGATTGTAGGAAGCAGAAAGTTTGTGGAATGGGTGGGTAAAAACTTTTTGAAGGAGAAGAAGAAAGATAGGGAACTACCACAATTGCAAAAGCTCAAAGAGACTCCATCCATAGAAGAAATTGAGAGGCTGGTAAAGGAGAATGTTGAGAGAAGTAAAATGCAGAGAAAATTAACCATATACTTAGTAAGGAAATTTACCAACAAAAAACTCCGCCAGATAGCTGAACACTTTGGGAATTTAACTGATATAGGGGTGAGTCAAATCTTTAGGAGAGTGGAGAAAAGAAGAAAAGAGGAGAGAGATTTTGATTCGATCATTAAAGAGTTGGAAGATTTGTTAAATGTAGAGGTCTGACCCCTAAACTAAATCTTAAAGCGCCGCGATTTCTCTTCCTCAATGGATTGGAACACCATCTTGATTCCATCCAAAACCTCGGCAATCCTGAATGGCTTGGAAATATAGTAGTTGGCGCCATATTTATAGCCTTTGAGCATATCTTCGTCCCCTGCTCTGGCAGTGAGCATAATTACCGGTAAGGAGGCGGTCTGAGGATCTCCTTTAATCCTTTGAAGAACCTCAATTCCATCGAGCTTTGGCATTATAATATCAAGGATCACCAGAGCGGGATGAGAATCCTTCACTCTCTCCAATGCCTGCTCCCCATCGGTAGCACTGACCACATCAAAACCCTGACGTCGAATTGCCTTACTTAAGGTTTTCACCACATCTGGTTCGTCATCTACCACCAAGATTCTCTTTTGGGTTGGCATCTCTTCTCCTTATCTGCTAAGGTACAATTAATTTTAATCTATTTTTCCTCTTTCTGTCAATTATGGTATAATAATCAAACCTATGGCTTTTATCTGCGACTTTCACCTCCACACCAAGTATTCCCGCGCAACATCTTCGGATATGGATTTGGAAAATCTTTCCCTCTGGGCAAAGAGAAAGGGGGTCAGTCTTTTGGGCACGGGAGACTTCACCCATCCCATCTGGTTTGAGGAGTTAAAGAGAAAGCTAAGGCCAAAGGATGAAGGAATCTATGAATATAATGGGGTTAGATTTATTCTTACTACCGAGGTCTGCAATATCTTTGCCAAAAGGGGGAAGATCAAGAAGATTCACAACGTGATCTTTCTTCCCTCTTTGGAAAAGGTCATTAAATTAAATGAAAAATTGGAAAGATTTGGGGAATTGGGAGCCGATGGCCGACCGATTCTTCAGTTAGAAGCAAAGGATCTGGTAAAGCTTGTAAAGGATACCGATAGCGCTGGTTTTGTTGTCCCCGCCCATATCTGGACCCCCCATTTCTCCCTCTTTGGAGCCAATTCTGGATTTGATGATATTTCTGAATGTTACGGGGAGGAAACAGAAAATATCTTTGCTCTGGAGACCGGGCTTTCCAGTGATCCTCCGATGAACTGGCGGCTCTCCGCCCTGGACTCCTTTACCCTTATCTCTAACTCCGATGCCCACTCCCCTGGTCGAATTGGTCGGGAGGCGAATGTCTTTAAAGAGCCTCTTAATTATCCGGAGATAGTGGAGGTCCTTAAAAGGAAGGATAAGGAAAAATTTCTCTATACCATTGAGTATTTTCCCGAGGAAGGAAAATACCATTTTGATGGTCACCGGAATTGCCAAGCTTGCCTTTCTCCCGATGAGGCAAAGAGCAATGAAAATCGCTGTCCCATCTGCGGAAGAAAAGTTACGGTTGGTGTGATGCACAGGATAGTTGACCTGGCCGATAGAGAAAAAGGGTTCATTCCTGAGTCCGTCATCGGTTGCAAGCATCTTATCCCTCTGGAGCAGATTATTGGCTCTGCTTTAAAAAAGGGGGTCTCCTCGGAGACGGTTCAGAGCCAATATTTACAGATTGTTAATCAAGTGGGCAGCGAATTCAGCGTGCTTTTGGAAATCCCCGAGGATGAGCTTAAGAAGAGCATTCCTTACCAGATCGCTGAAGCGATCATCAAGGTGAGGCAGGAAAAAGTAAATCTTTCCCCGGGGTACGATGGGGAATACGGGAAAATTGAAATTCCTTTAGGCGAAGAGCAACAGCAGACATTGTTCTAAAAATGAAAAAGCTTCAACAACTTTTGCCTATTGCATAGAGACTGAGTTAAGACCTTTAGTACCAAAAGAAATAAGGAGGAGAGATGCTAATAGAATATATCCATGCTGCAATGGAGAAAGCAAAGTATGAGATCCTCTCCGATGATAACACATTCTATGGGGAGATTCCTGGCTTTGATGGTGCTTATGCAAATGCTGAGACTCTGGAGAAATGCCGGGATGAATTGGAGAGCATTCTAGAAGAATGGATTTTCTTTAGAATATCTCGTAACTTATCATTACCAAGGGATTCTCAAACAGGCAAAAATTGATAGAAAGGTATGGGAGGAATTGTAATATTCAGACAAAGATCCAGGAATCGCTAAAATACCGGATTTTCCCGAAATCCCCGAAAACCATCTCTATATTTGCGCTTTAAGAAGTTTTCTTAAAGCGAGAAAGGTATAGATTTAGAGGACCGCAAAACAGCAGTAAAATTCAGGGAGTATCAGGAAGAGATGTTTGAGGATACGGAGAGGATGTAGGAAAATAATTATAAGAGTTGTGCATGAACGGAGTAGTTCAGTTATTTTTAGCTATGTGAAATTGTGCCCCAGCATAATTTAGAGCATCATTAATGATAAATTTTAAGAACACTATTTTAGAGTATTTCAAGACACTTGATTCATCTTTAGAAAAGTTTTCCATTAAAAGTGAAGGCAATATCACAAGGCTGCCCCTGTGGACCCTCACTCATAGAGAAATATGTTTAGGTCTCAATGAAAGTAAGAGTTTTTTGATAATAAAGGTCATTCCTAACGATAAATTACAAAAGGATAGAATAGTAGAGAAAAAAATGACTTCTCAAGAAGATGTGGCTGGAATTCTAAGTCCATTAGAAGCTGATTTTTCAATAAATAAATTGCCGAAAAATAACTTTGTGATGTTTGAAGGTATAACTGTTACAGAAGCAAATAATCCCCTTGCAAAACCTGTTATGGAATTTCCAGGCGTCATCGGGTGGGGTAATTTAGAAAGTGCATTGAATTCTTTCAGTGTAATTGAAGCAAAAAAGGGGGCAATCAATTTATGGAATAATGCTTTGCATAATAGACCAAGAACGGAATCATTCATTCACGAAACACGACTTGTTTTTACTAAGTTTAGCCTTTTGATGAAAAGAAAGGCATTTTTGGAAAGAAAAATCCATCGATTTATTAACGCACATCGGGATATCTTACTTCCAAATTTCAAAAATTGCTTTTTTGAGATTAAGCTAAAGTTAGGCAAGGAATTTAGGAAGGCAGACTTTATAATTGAAAGAGAAGAGGGCATACCGGCCCTTTTAATAGAACTCGAAAACCCTTCTTATAGAATGTTTAGAAAAGATGGAGAATTGACCGCTGAAGCAAACCATGCACGGAGCCAAATAGCAGAATGGGTTAGATTTATTGAACAAAACCCTCAAATAAATGCAAGTGGGCCATTATACTTCTTGAATGGTCGTAAAGACAGACTTGTAATTATGGGGCGGGGATTAAATAACAGAAAAAAGATGATTGATTCGAAATATACCGACACGACTATGTGGACTTATAACTTATTTCTAGAACAAGCGAAGAGTAAATGGAATGATATTATTAATAACCAATGCCAAACTATTGGCATAGAGAGAATAACTCCTTTTTAGAAATAGGTGTTAATTATCCATAGCATAGATATAGTTGGATAAATAAATAATCCTAATGCACTTAAAATTAAGCAGGATCCCGGGAATCGCTAGATCCTGTATTTCCCCGCAAATCCCTGAAAACCGCCTCTACATTTGCGTTTTAAGAGGTTTTCCCAAAGTAAGGAAGGGTATAGCACCCCTGAAATCAGGGGTTTAGAGGACCACAAGGCAGCGGTATTAAAGTGAATATATGAATATTGATCGATGGATTTCATGTATTTCGGAAGCTTATGGAATAACCGGGGGAATACTCTCGCCCTATGCAAAGGAAGTGCTCTTAGGGAAATTACCTGGAAATAATCTAAGTAAATCTCAAAATGACATCGTTGAAGAAACGCGGGAAGTAATCAGACGCTACTTTTTCAGAAAAGCTGCCCACGGAGAAATATTCGGCCCAATTAGTCGGATTAAGGAAAAATTTGGAAATTCTGTCGAAGAAAATTATAGCTTATCAAGCGGACCATTTGTAGATATGGCAAAAACATATTGGACCTATAAAATAGAGGCAGAAGATCTGTTGCCAAAATATCATAACCTTGCTTTGTCGCAAGTTTTATTACAGATCGAAGGAGATATTGCAAGTATATTTTTCCCCACTCCAGGACCAATGGTAATTTGGGTGAGGCAACGAAGAGAAACGCAACGGCAATTGCTCAAACAATATGCTCCAGAAATTGATATTGGCACCTTTTTAGAGAATAATCCTATTTTAGGTACCTCAAAGGGGTCTATTTCTAAGAAAGTCTTTAGTGAGAAAATATGGATAAGATGTCTAAACTCTGGGTGTTTACAATTCCTCAAAGTGCCCAATACAGTTAAAGCATTACAAGTTACCTGTCCGAAATGCAATAAGAGGTTTAGATTTCCATCAGAAGAACTTGAATGGTTAAATCGGTTAGAGCCCCATATTCATCCCGAACCATACAAAATTAAAGAGTTAGAGGACATTCGCCAACTTTATGGTATCCCGCACGAAATATTTGCCATGCGAGTTTTGGGCTCACCTTGGGCTACACGCCGGGTTCAAGAGAGTATTTATGCATACAATCGTGAAAAGATGCCAAGAGCGTCAGAGAAAGAATTGCTGAGGACTGTGTTTGTATCGCGAGCACTTCCTAAAGAGCCTTTTGGGTTGGGAATGACCGAAGAAGAAATTGATGAATCTATGGAATCAATTAACTCTTTAGAAGATTTGGTAAATTATTTTATTACAAGAGATGAAGCTGAAAAGCCTGCGGCTCCCGATCCACTTGGAATCGGAGCGAAAATAGATGAAATATTATCAAAGGAAAATTAAGGAAAGGACAAAATCACATCGGGCAAGAAGAGCAATCGTAGGTATTTTGGGTGGAGGGATAGGATTTGGATCTATGAGCATTCTAAATTCATTAGGAGTAAGAAACTTATCACCTGAAATATTTGACGTATTACTCAAAACATTTCGTGGAGTGATTTTTGTAACAGCACAAGTTGTAGTCGTTTTAGGTATTGCAGGAGTAATCGCAGGTATTCTTGTTGATATTGTTTGTCACCGAACTCAAAGAAAAACTAGGGGAGTAACAAGATTTGTGTTAACAGGTATAGGCTATATAATTGGAATAGGCTTTGGAGCATTAGGTTTAGGAGGAATTAGTGGATACTTGAGTAACGAGAGAAAATATAGAAAGTTTTTGATGTTTGCCATACCTTCTTTTTTACCAGTGCCCAGATTTAAGTCTCCTTTTGCTCGCTTTTATGGCCGTGAGTATCTGGATGATGAGTCAAAAGAAGTAGGCAAGAACTGGCTTGAGCCAGATTTTGCACTCACTGCAGCTATTATTATCCCAATATTATTAGGGATGATAGAAAGTATTAAAGCGTCCTTTTGGGCAGGAATC
>DAOWFY010000159.1 GCA_030637775.1 bacterium
ACTCTAAAAGAGGAATGGGTTACGGAAATAGAGAAGGAAGTAACAGAACTGCCGGAGGCAAGAAAGAAAAGATTTGTCCAGAGCCACCATCTTCCAGATTATGATGCTACCGTTTTAACCTCGGAGAAGGACTTAGCCAATTATTTTGAAGAGGCTGTTAAGCACTTCAAAAAACCTAAATTGGTCAGCAACTGGATTTTGACTGAGCTCTTAGGACTACTCCACTCTAAAAATTTAAAGATTCGTCAATCTCCTGTCTCCCCGGTCTATTTAACCGAACTCTTGCAACTGATCGAGGATGGTAAAATCAGCGGAAAGATGGGAAAGGATATTTTAGTTAAGGTTTTTCAGACCGGCAAGAGTCCGATGAGCATCGTCAAAGAGGAAAAACTGACACAAATATCTGAACCGGACGAATTGCTAAAAGTTATTCGGGAGGTAATCAAGGAGAATCCCGAAACCATTTCTGACTATAAAAAAGGGAAAAAGAAAGCGCTTGGCTTCCTGGTAGGAGCCGTAATGAGAAAAACAAAGGGCAAAGCAAATCCGATGAGTGTAAATAAACTCTTGGAGAAGGAGCTATTATGAAAAACAATTTTAATAAAAGGTTTAATTTTTTAGGAATGTCCGATCTTGAAATTGAAAAAATAAAGAAAAAATATGGTTGGGGTCTTACCGCCAATGAATTAAGGAAGGCTCAGAAAGAAAAAAAAGGTCAAATCAATATAACCGAAACCTATATCTTGGACAGCCTCTGGAGCGATCACTGCTCTTACAAACACTCAAAGAATAAGCTAAGGCAATTAGTTAAAAAGAATAGATATGTTTTTGAGAGCGAAAAGAGCGATGCCGGAGCGGTCCGTCTTCCCCGGAGCAATTATGGCATTGTTTTTAAGATAGAGTCCCATAATCATCCGACACTGATAAATCCCGAAGATGGTGCGGCTACCGGAGTGGGAGGAATAATAAGAGATATCTTTGCCATGGGCGCAAGGAACTTAGGTGTTGGGGCTTCCCTGCGTTATGGACCCAAGGGAAGTCCGGATGAAATTTTAACCGGGGCGATGAAAGGCGCCGCTGAATATAATCAAGCAATGAAGTTGCCTTTAATCGATTCCGATATCTATTATGACGAAAGTTTTGCTCATAACTGCTTGATGAATGTTACCGCCCTTGGCGTAGTGAGAAAGGATGGGATTATTCCCAACATTGTATCCAGGGATGCCGTTGGCTATAATCTCATTTATTTTGGAAAGCCCACCGCGGGAGCAGGATTTGGTGGAGCCTCATTTGCTTCACAGGCATTCGAAGAAGGAGTAAAAAAAGAGATTGAATTTGGCTCAAATCCAAATTTAGAAAGGGCTACATTTATTGTCTTTGAAAAAGTAAAAAATAGGTTAAAGAAAAAGAATTTATTTAGATATATTTCGCTGAAGGATATGGGGGCTGCTGGCCTAACCTGCTCGACGGTAGAGCAGGTGGCTCCAAGGAATTTAGGGGTTGAAATTTACTTAGATAAAGTTCCGGTGCCAAAAGGAAGAAAGATAAGTCCTGCGGAATTAGCGGTGGGCGAAGACCAGGAAAGGAATATGATCATTGCCCCCAAAGGAGAAGCTACCGATATCATCTTAGATGTTTTTAATCATGATCAAGAATTCAAAAGGTTCGGGGGAAAGGTGGCGGTAATTGGAAAGGTAATTGGAAAGGATAAATTTGTATTGCGCGATAAAGAGAATATTTACTGTGATCTGCCGGCAAGTCTAATAACGAATGCTCCTATCTACAAGCCGAAGAGCAAGTCTCCAAAACATAAAATTGTTAAAAAGTTTCATGTGAAAAAATCAAGGAACATAGAAAGGATAATGCTTGGTTTATTGAATTCTAAAAATGTCTGCTCTAAAAAAGATCTCTTTCATATGTTTGAAGTTGGAAAAGGATCGACTTATATGGTAAAGAAAATAAGTCAAACGGATGTCTGCGTGATCGTTCCCTTAATAAAGGAAAAAGGGGCAAGTCGGAAAGAGAAAAATATTGGCGTAGGATTGGTTTTTGGAGGAAAATCGATTCAGGGAAGGAATGGAACGCCAAAGCAACAGGCATATTTAGCAACGGTATTGGCGAGATTAAAATTGGCAGCCTCAGGATTAAAACCTATCGCTGTAGCCGATGGTTGTAACTATGGGGATCCAGAAAATCCCGAGCATTATTACTGTTTTTCCCAGGGAATTGATGGGCTCAATAAGGCTTGCCAAATTCCAATTTATAACGAACCAGGAGAGCCTTTGGCGGTGGTTTCGGGAAATGTCTCAATGAAGAACACCTATATCAGCAAGGGAAAGGAAAAATCGATTGACCCATCATTAATTCCTGCTGTACTTGGATATATAGAAGATTACCACCGGGTAATAACAATTGGATTAAAGGAGCCAGGCAACAATCTCTATTTAGCTGGTAAAAGAAAGCACGAATTTAAGGGTTCAGAATATGCGAAGATAAACAATCAGCCGGGGAAAAATCTTCCAATGATTAAGGAAAAAATGGTAGAAAAATTAGAGCATTCCATAATAGATGCAATTAATGAGGGTCTGGTAAAGTCCTCAAAGATCATCGAAAATGGAGGCCTCCTCGTTGCTCTTGCAAAGATGATGCTTGCCAGCAAAAATATTGGTGTTGAATTAAAAATAGAAAATTTTACCAATGGCCTTAGAGAGGATTATGCTTTGTTTAGCGAGTCCATCGGCTACATTATTGAAGTCGAGAAGAATAAGGAAAAAAGACTAAAAAGATTATATAAAAAATATGGTTTAAAACTGATACCAATAGGCAGAACGACAAATATGCGCACGATCGCTGGTTATATTAAGGACAGGAAATTGTTTGAAATCTCTATTTCGGGATGAGTAAAAGCGGGATATTAGTTTTAGAGAATGGATACTTCTGGGAAGGAGAATCATGTGGTGCTTCGGCTGAAGGGATAGGGCAAGTGGTCTTCAATACCGCCATCGTTGGTTATCAGGAAATTCTCACCGATCCCGCCTATGCCGGAAAAATTGTCGTTATGACCTATCCCCATATTGGAAATTATGGGGTCAGCGAGGAAGGTCTCTCTTCGGAAAAGGTCTGGGCAAAGGGTCTTATCGTTAAGGAGATCAGCCGCACTTATAGTAACTGGCAAGGAAAGGGAAGCTTAAAAAAGTTTGCGACAGAGAATAAAATCCCTGTTCTTGCGGGAGTGGACACTCAACAGATTACAAAACACATTCGTACCAATGGCACAAAAAGGGGGATTATCACTACCAAGAATACCGATAAAGAAACTCTTATTGAGAAAATAAAATCTTCTCCAGATTTATTGAATAAGAATTTAGCCAAGGAGGTAAGTTGCCCGAGAATCTACCAATGGAAAGATGGAAAAAGAAACTTACCATATAAGATAGTAGCCATCGACTTAGGCATAAGAAAAGAATCTCTGCAACAATTGAGTTCTTGCGGATGTAAAATAACTGTTGTTCCTGCGGATACAAAAGCAGAGGTAATTCTTTCCTTGAAACCGGATGGAATTTTTCTTTCCAGTGGACCGGGGGACCCGGCGGTATTAGAGAAAATAGTCAAAGAGATTAAAAGGTTAATCGGCAAAAAACCTCTTTTGGGAATTGGCCTCGGTTATCAAATCTTAGGTTTGGCGGTTGGAGCAAAAACCTTTCGGATGAAATTCGGTCATCATGGTCTCAATCAATCTGTAAGAAATCTTCTTACAAATAGATGTTCAATCACTGCCCAGCATCACCTCTTTGCCCTTGACCCTGCCTCTTTAAATAAGGAAACGGAGGTTACCCATATCAATCTTAATGATCAAACCTTGGAAGGAATCAGGTATAAAAAATTTCCCATTCTTGGTATCCAATACCATCCAGAAAGTAATGACCCAATATTTAACGAATTCAAACAATTGATGCAAAATGCCTAAAAGGAAAGACCTGAAGAAGATTCTTTTTATCGGCTCTGGTCCGATTATCATTGGTCAAGCCTGTGAATTTGACTATTCCGGTTCCCAAGCCTGTAAGGCCTTAAAGGAAGAAGGCTATCAAGTTGTTTTAGTTAATTCCAATCCCGCCACAATTATGACCGACCCCGAGATGGCTGATCGCACCTATATTGAGCCCTTGACGATAGAGGTATTAGAAAAAATTATCAAAAAAGAAAGACCGGATGCGCTTTTGCCCACTTTAGGGGGTCAAACCGGACTTAATCTTGCCACATTTCTATCCCGGGAAGGAATTCTCAAGAAATACGGGGTAGAGGTAATTGGGGCTAACGCTGAGGCGATTGAGCGTGCTGAGACAAGAGACCTCTTCAAAAGAACAATGCAAAAAATAGAAATTTCCGTTCCCGAAAGCGGTCTTGCCTATTGTCTGGAGGATGGAATAAAGATTGCGCAAAGAATAGGCCTTCCCCTTATTCTTCGACCAGCCTTTACCTTAGGGGGAACTGGTAGCTCTACCGCTTACAATATGGAGGAGCTAAAGGAATTTGTTGTCAAGGGAATTGAGGCCAGTCCCATTGGAGAGGTTTTGGTAGAACAGTCAGTGTTGGGTTGGAAAGAGATTGAATTTGAGATGATGAGGGACTGCGTTGATAATATCATTATTGTTACCTCAATGGAGAATGTTGACCCCATGGGAGTCCACACCGGAGACAGTACTGTTGTTGCTCCGGCTCAGACCTTAACAACCAGGGAGTACCAAAATTTAGTGGACCTTTGTCGGAAAGTAATCAGGGCAATCGACATTACTGGAGGGGGTGCCAATATCCAGTTTGCCGTCAATCCAGAAAATGGAGAAGTGGTAATCATTGAGGTCAATCCCCGACTCTCCCGAAGTAGCGCTTTAGCCTCCAAGGCTACCGGTTTTCCTATCGCCCGTATTGCCACAAAATTAGCCGTGGGGTTAACCCTGGACGAGGTTAAGAATGAGATTACCGGGAAGACCTCAGCCTTCTTTGAACCCACCATTGATTACTGTGTTTTTAAAATCGCTAGATTCACCTTTGAAAAGTTTCCTCAGGCAGATCCCACCATCAATACTTCAATGAAATCTGTAGGAGAGGCGATGTCTATTGGCAGAACCTTTAAGGAAGCAATGCAAAAAGGAATCAGGTCCCTGGAAATAGGCAGATATGGTTTTGGGGCTGACGATAAAGATACTAATCCACCCTTAGAAGAAATCCGGAAAAAATTACGTATTCCCAATAGCGAAAGGCTTTTCTATATTCGTTATGCTCTTCAGAAAGGGATGAAGATTGAAGAAATCTACTCCCTTTCCAGGATTGATCCCTGGTTCCTGGACCAGATGAAAGAGATTGTGGAGGTAGAAGAGAAAATAAAGCAGTTAAAAGAAATTCCTTCTGATTTACTGCTGAAGGCAAAGCAATGCGGATTCTCTGATTATCAGATTGCCCATCTTATTAATTCTGAAGAAACTGCCATTCGTAATCTCCGCAAGAAAATGGGAATTGACCCAGTCTTTAAATTGGTCGATACCTGTGCTGGCGAATTTGAGGTGGAGAAACCTTATTTTTATTCCACTTACGAGAGGGGGGATGAGAGCAGAATCACAAGAAAGAAAAAGGTCATTATCTTAGGAGGGGGTCCCAATAGAATTGGTCAGGGAATTGAGTTTGACTACTGCTGTGTTCACGCCTCATTTGCCGCTAAAGGAGAGGGTTATGAAACGATTATGGTCAATTGCAATCCCGAGACGGTCAGTACCGACTACGATACCTCAGACAAACTCTACTTTGAGCCCTTAACCCTTGAGGATGTCCTCAACATCACGGAGAAGGAAAGACCGGAGGGAGTCATCATTCAGTTTGGCGGTCAAACCCCTTTAAATTTAGCCATTCCTTTAGAGAAGAGCGGGGTAAGAATCCTGGGAACAAGTCCGGATAGTATTGACCGGGCCGAGGACCGAAAAAGATTCAATAGCATCGTTAAGAAACTAAACCTTACTCAGTCAGAAAGTGGGACCGCCACCACACTTTCCGAAGCGAAAGAGATTGCCGCTGAAATTGGCTATCCGGTTTTGCTTCGCCCATCCTATGTGCTGGGTGGAAGAGCAATGGAGATTGTCTATGATGAAACCTCTCTGGAGAGCTTTATGAAAGAGGCAATTGGCGCTTCTCTAATCTTTAGCAAACATCCAGTATTGATTGATAAGTTCTTAGAGGATGCAATTGAGATTGATGTCGATGCAATAGCGGATGGAGAAAGGTGTGTGGTCGCGGGCATTATGGAGCATATTGAGGAGGCGGGGATACATTCGGGAGATAGCGCGATGGTCCTTCCTCCTTATACCTTGAACGAAGAATTGGTTAAACTTATCAAGGAGAATACTTACAAAATAGCAAAAGAATTAAATGTCAAAGGATTGCTTAATATTCAGTATGCGGTGAAAAATGATACCGTTTATGTTTTAGAGGTTAATCCCCGGGCTTCCCGCACCATCCCTCTGGTCAGCAAAGTAACCGGAATCCCCTGGGCCAAGGTAGCCACAAAGATAATCTTAGGGAAAAAATTAAAGGAGTTAGGCATCACCAAAGAAATAGAGATTAAACATATCGCAGTGAAGGAATCGGTCTTTCCCTTTGTTCGTTTCCCCGGCGTGGACACTGTTTTAGGACCGGAGATGAAGTCAACCGGTGAGGTAATGGGAATTGATTCCACCTTTGGTTTAGCCTTTGCTAAATCTCAGATTGCTGCGGGCACCAATCTTCCCACAAGAGGAAATGTCTTCCTCTCCGTTAAAAATAAGGATAAGAGAGCAATTATCTTCATTGCTAAAAAATTGGTAGATCTGGGATTTTCTCTTATCGCTACTAAAGGAACGGCCACCGCCTTGAAAAGGAATGATATCAAGGTCAAGGAAATTTTTAAGGTCTATGAAGGAAGACCGAATATCGTTGATTTAATCAAGAGCCGCGAGGTTGCTTTAATCATTAACACCCCTTCCGGAAAAAGACCAAAAAAGGATGTTGTCAGTATCCGGGCGGTAGCTCTCGCTCACAACATTCCTTTGATTACTACCATCTCCGGAGCTTCCGCAGCCGTTAATGGTATTGAGTCATTAAAGAAGAAGAAAATAGCCGTCAAAAGCCTGCAAGAGTACCACAAAGAGATAGTTAAAGGATAAAATATTATGGTGAAATTAAAACTAATCGTTCCGGTAGCCGTGAAACAGAAGCGCTGGATAAGATATTTTGCCCTGCCGCCCTTGAATCTCCTCTATCTAGCCGCCCTGACCCCGAGAGACATCGAGGTAACCCTTACTGATGAGCATGTAGACAAAATCGATTTTGAAGAAGAGGTTGACCTCGTGGGAATTACCTCCCTTACCGCCACCGCCCCCAGGGCCTATGAAATTGCCGATGAGTTCAGAAAACGTGGCATAAAAGTAGTTCTGGGCGGTATTCACCCTTCAGTGCTTCCTCAAGAGGCCGTCCAGCATGCGGATGCTGTAGTCATTGGGGAAGCAGAGAATCTCTGGCCTCAAGTGATAGAAGATTTTACAAAGGAGAGATTAAAGAAATTCTATCAATCCTCTCAAAAGCCGAGTTTAGAAAATTTACCTCTCCCCAGAAGGGACTTACTCCAGGGAAAAAGATACCTGACCAAAAACTTCATCCAGACAACCAGAGGCTGTCCCTTTAACTGCGATTTTTGTTCAGTAACTATGTTCTTCGGTAAAAGACATCGTTTTCGTCCAATAGCGGATGTCATCAAGGAAATCGAAAGCCTGAATGGGAATTTTACCGTCTTTGCTGACGACAATGTTGCCGCTCATACTAAGTACGCTAAAGAGCTATTTAAGGCTTTGGTTCCCTGTAAGAAAAGATGGTTCAGCCAGGCGGATTTAACCATTGCCCAGGATGAAGAACTTCTCCGATTAGCTGCCAAGAGCGGCTGTGAAGGGCTCTACATTGGGCTTGAATCCTTAACCGACGTCGGCTTAAAGAAGTTCAAAAAACAGATCAATTTTAAGGAAGCAGTTAATAGACTCAAAAGTTACGGCATTAGGGTGGAAGGTTCCTTTATTTTTGGTTTTGACTCCGATGATAAGAAAGTATTTGAAAAGACCCTTAAGTTCGCTCAAGAATTAAGGCTTGATATGGTTACTTTTCACCTGTTAACCCCGCTACCTGGAACTAAACTCTATGAAAAGTTGGAAGAAGAGAATAGGATCGTGGAACGGGATTGGTCAAAGTACGATTTATCAACAGTTGTCTTTGAACCCAAGCAGATGACCAGAGAAGAGTTGCAAGAGGGGGTTCGCTGGGCGATGCAGGAGTTTTACTCCCTCTTCTCCATCACTAAAAGGTTATTTCCTCCTCCTTTCAAAGCTTTGCCTCATGTGGCAGCCTACAATCTAGGCCGTAAAGCTGCTTTGCTTAAGAGATGAAAAATAGAATTCCTGAATTCATTGCTCCCTGCCTCTGGTCCTATAATATTAACCGGATGGATTTGGAGGAGGATGCAGCGGCTGAGTTTCCCCTTCCTTTTACTCACCTTCACCGGAGGGTATTTATAGTCCCTTGCTTTTCTTTTCAAAAAAATATTTTTCTTCTGTCGATTATCAATCCTTTTCATTAAATAACTCTAATGTAATGTAATCAGATTCATTTCCCTTCTCCGTTAATATATAAACCTTTTCTTTAGCTCTTGTTATTGCAACATAGAACAATCTTCTCTCTTCGGACAATACTTTTTCAGGAGTTTGACCAAATATTTCATATAATTGATTATCTGGATGAATTAGAGGAAAGAAACCTTTGCATGCTTGCATTATTATTACAATATCTGCTTCAAGACCTTTGGAACGGTGAATAGTCCTGACTTTTATCAATTTCTTAAAATCACCAATTTGTCTTAGCTCATTAAATAGAAAGGTTCTTTTCAGTTTATTTTCGAATTCCTCAAGTCCAGTATAATAAATCTTATTAGTTCTAAATAATATCTTTATTTCTTTTCCCATATTTTCTTTAATAATTTCGTAACATTTCTTTAAATATCTTGCTTTCAGAAACCCATTATCATTTTTAAATTTAAATTTCTCATCTAATTTTTTTTCTTTTTCATGCTCTTTACCACTTCTATGCTCTATATGCACTTGACTTATATCATCAATAATTATTTCTCCGCCTTTATTATCTGGCCGAAAAGATGCCGGTTCTCCTTTCCCTCCCATCAATTTATTGCTGAATTCAACAATCTCACTTTTACTGCGACGATTTGTCAACAATTCAGTGGCGTCAGAGTTTTCAAAATAACCTTTGTAATTTTCAAAATATTCTAAATCTGAACCTGCAAAGCTATTGATTGCCTGCCAATCATCTCCAACACAAAAGACATTAATTTGCTCATTATATTTTCTTATAGAGTTGATTAAATGAAAGAATAATTTGGAGAAATCCTGATATTCATCTATCATTATCCATCTGAGATTTTTCAACCTAATTCGGCAATCTTTGATTTCACAATTTCCTTTTGTTTCCCTGATTTTCCGCGTTGCTTTCATCAATAAATCATAAAAATCATCTTTCGGCTTTTTTTCATATTCTTTATACACTTTATTTGCTAATTTCAAAAATATTTTTACTTTATCTTCTGAAATATTTTCAGAGATTTTCAATATGTGCTCAGGTGAGAATTCATTCATTTTGGCTTTTTGAATGAACTGCACAAACATTTCTGTTATTCTGGTAATTGAAGGTTCTACTATTTTCTTTATTATTTCTTCTTTGGAAAGTTTTTTGCATTCAATGCCATGCTGTTTTAATTTTGCTTTTAAAATTCGCTCAAAACTTTCTCTCCCGTCTTTTAAGTCTGCGATTGATGTTTCAATTAAAGTAATTTTCTTTACTTTACAAAAAAATCTCTTTGCATTCATTTCCTTTCTATACTTTTCCCATGTCTGTGTCCACCACTCAGGAACTTTTCTGCTCCTGTCATTCTCATCGATACCCCAATGTTCAATAACTATATCCTTGTTTCCCTCAAGTATTGAAAAGTCAGGCTTATAGTTTCTATTACCCCAAAAAATAATCCTTTCATATTTATATCTTATATCGTGCTCACACAAAAAATCTGCTATATATTTCTCTCCATTTGATTTTACTGCCTCACCCTTTAAAGTAACTTCTCTAAGACTCCTCCTAAATTTAAAATATTCATCGGGAGGTAGAGATATATCATATTTTTCAATCTCTTTTAACTCCTTACGGAAGTATTGATATAAATCTTCTTTAAAAACTGGATTCCATATTTTTTGTACAGTATTCTGTACAAATTCAGATAATAATTTCCTGGAAAATTCTTCCTTTTCATCAAACAATGGCTTTTGCTTTGGCTGAACTATTTGGTAGGCTAAACTATGAAATGTTCTTGCATTTTGAAAAGATTCTATTTTGTAATTTTTTCTAACTCTATTTTTTATCTCTCCAGCTGCATTTTTATTAAAAGCTAATATCATTATTTCATCAGGACTTACGCTGTCTTTATTTATCAGAAAAGTAGTTTTCCAAGCAATAACACTGGTCTTCCCTGAGCCAGCTCTTGCTGTTACAAGTAGATGTCTACTAAGGTTTGCCATAGCTAAAGATTGCTCCTCACTAATTTCTTTTTTGAAATTTCTATAAAAGTAATCTTTGATATATTGCTTTTTTGCCTCTTCATATTCTTCTGGCGGAACTATTAATCGGTTTTCTAAATAAATCCCTTTTGCTTCACTGTAGGAATCGTGTTTAAGCAATTCTCGAATACGATTTATCAATGTTTTAGATTTTATAGACTCGTATTCTTCTGATGCTTCGGATTTCATAGAATCATATTCTTCTTTTGTTATTGTTTTCTCTGCTATTGCTGCTTTTGTGTATTCTCCAAAAATGGTATCAGCTTCTTGAAAACGAAATTTTCCTAAATTCTCTTTAATTC
The DNA here is from genome assembly GCA_030637775.1 of bacterium. GTDB lineage: Bacteria > Ratteibacteria > UBA8468 > UBA8468 > UBA8468 > DAOVGU01. The sequence goes on from DAOWFY010000159.1 coordinate 10,985, forward strand.
GCTCAAGGACAGAATTTTCATATTTATCTTTATAGGACTTTTCCACTTTCTCGTATTCTTCTCGCGTCACTATACCAGAGGATTTAAATAATGAATAAGCGTTTTTAAAGTTATAAAGTTTTAATTTTGCTTTTATTCTTTGAATTAATCTATGTTTATAGGGCATTTCTTCTCTTATCTTTTGAACAATAGATTTTAAATTATGCAATTCCTCTTTTGTAGCAATTTTCTTTATCTTTGGCCATAATTCCTTGTCAGAATCAAGCATCTTTACATCTTCTGAATTCTCTATTAATTTCGGGAGTAATTCATTGAGATAATAATCTTCATTTTTATCCCAAGAGCTCCAGTGAGAAATTAATTTATAGAGCAATTGGCGTAAATTATCCATATAAATTTGCTAATTCTTTAATCTGTATAATCAACTGGTATTTCAGAAAAACTTAAATGTCACCTGAGAAACCGTTTTATCTGGTTATGGTCACCCACTAAAATGAAAGTAACCAGATTGCTTTTCAGCTCAAAAAGGATGCGGATAGAAAGTCCAACCCTGATTTCCCAGTAATCTTTATGTAATTTTTTTAGTCCTAAACCTTCTGGCTTCTGGCCGGTCAGAATAAAGTCAATAAACTGGGAGATGGCCTTGGCTATCCTTTTCTGGGTGTTAGAGCGAAGTTTCTTGAAGGAACGGTCGTAGGAGTTGAGGTATTCAAACCTCATTAGTCAACCTCTGAGAATGTTTTTTGGCTTCCTCCGCTTTGCTATAGAGAGTGAATTTTTTCTGAGATCGCTGTTTTTTGACTATTTTCTCTAATTTCTGCCATTCTTTTTCATTAAGAAATTTGTCCTCAACTGATTTGGGAACGAGAACAATTTTACTCTCTTTTTGTTTTACCTCTAAATAATCACCTATTTTAACTCCACTATTCTCCATTACCTGCGGTGGTAGAGTAATCTGCCGACGCTCGTTTATTCTTCTCAACATAACCTTTCTCCTCCTTTCTGAATTTCAGTATATCACAAAATACAATTTTAGTCAACAACCATCTCTTTTAATAAACTTCACGACATGGGAGGGAATATAATTAACTATACATTGCGTAAAAAACATTCCTTGTTAATCTTTAATCTCTTGCGTAAACTTATAGTCCTTTTAATAAAATCTTTGGTAAGAGGGTCACGATAGCCACTGACCGATTTTAACCGCTGGTCTCCGTACCTTTGAAAAAATCTATTAATCCTTTCGATGGAGATTTCCCGAATATATTTGCCAAAGAGGGAGGAAAGAGCAACAGGAAATTCCTTTTCTTCCCCATTTTGAAGAAAGAAAATCACCGCTATCTTCTCCTTTAAATTCAACTTATAGGAAGAAACCTCTATACTCTCTTCTAAAGTCTGACATCTCCAGTTTTTTAGAGAGCCTTCCTTCAGGAAGGGTAAATACCTTCTCTGTCCTCCAATCCTATCGGCGAAGATAAGAAATTCTTTCTCTTTTTTTCTTAGGAAATAGGAAATTAATTTCTCAAATTGAAGGTAATTGATGTAAGACTTGCTTTCATCATTGGTTAATTTGTTAAATTGGAAGGGACAGAGAAAAAGAGCTTTTAGGCCAAGGAACTCAATTCTTTCTTTCTTTAACCTTTCCTTCAATTTCCCTGCTTCCTCAGCGATCCCTTTTTTTTGCTTCAACCATAGCGGCAAAGAAATCTCTTCCCAGCAGGGTCTATATTTACTCTTGCTCTTTTCGCACAGTTGAGGAAATAGAGAAAAATTAAGAAGGACTTTGGAAAGGAATCTATCAGGATTTTTAGGTAGAGTTTTAAAGAGGAGATAAAAAAAAGCAGAAACTGCGAGCTCTCCCATCTGGCAGCGCCGGAAAGAACTCCGGGAAAAGAGTTTTTTGGAATCGGTTACAATAAGTTTCTCAGGATAATCATCAGGATTCTTTGATATATTTAAAATATGCCAGAGGTCTTCTCTTTTCTTTACTTTAAATGCGGTGGCGGTGATAATCAAAGGACCAAGAATAGGACCATAGCCATTCTCATCAATCCCGATAATTATCATTTTATTAGCATCAATATTCCTATCGCCACTAAAAACCAGGCAAACAGTTTACGGAGCTTCTCGGCGGAAAGATAGGCAGTTGCTCTTGCGCCAAACTGGGCGCCAATAATGGAGGTAGCGGCAATAATAAAACCAAGAGAAAGAACCACCTCTTTTCTCCAGAGATAGTAGCTACTGGCAGAAATTCCTTTAAGAAAAATAGCAAGCAAGGAGGTTCCAATGGCAATTTTCATTGGAACCTGCAAAATAAGATACATTGCGGGAATCATAACAAAGGCACCCCCCACACCAAGTAATCCCGAAAGGTAACCAGCTCCCAGACCGATGAGAATAGATTTGGCAATATCAAAATTCAAGGGGTGTGTTCTTCCGGCAACGGATGCAATTTTATTATTTTTTTTTGATTTTTTATTATTCCTCTTTTTGAC
>DAOWFY010000034.1 GCA_030637775.1 bacterium
CACCATAAGTGCAGGACCAACCACTATATTCCCTTTCATGATGAGCATATCTTTCCCGGTTTAAGTTTAGGTTTATTAACCTTCTTCTTGACCCAATTCTTAATTCCCGCAGAGGGATAGAAACTTCCATTATCCATTTATTTTTTCCTTTAGAGGTTTTGCTCTGCCAGGAAGAGTTCCATTTTAGGTTACGGGTTTTTATATCAGGCCGGTATGCTTCATAATGTACATCCTCAGTGTTGGCTGCAAAATGGTAGTAATTTCTTTCATCATAGTTGCTATCAATAAATATCTCAATGCAATCATCTGTCCATACAGAACCGTCATGCTTTTTTTCAGTACATTTTATTTCATTGATAAACGGTTCCTCAGAGATGAAGGCAAGGTAAAGGTTTCTGTCGTCCCGGAGTGCATAGCCAGTGGTCTGAACTTTGGCTAATCTTCCTCCCTCATAATAGGAGAAATTACTGGCTACCTGAGATAACCTCCAGCAGGAATCGTTCAGATTCCCATCAATTATGGGTGGCTCAGAAACCTTATTGCAACAAAGGATGGGATTTACGGGAGAGAATATCACTGGAACCAAAGCCCGGTAGACTATTTTTTCTTCATCGTTGAGGAGAGTTACCACTACATTATGGAGTTTTGCTCTTCTCAGGGGAGGAGTAAGTTCATAATAGAGGGTAACCCTTTTTTCTTCTTTCCCTTTTAGCTCTATGGAATATTTTCTTTCCTTGACTTTACTCCCGGAAAGAGTGAAACTCGCAACTTTTAAGACAAATTCTTCCGTACACCGGGAAGGATTATTCAATTCAACCATCACCCTCCCTACCGAACTAAGATCGGAACATTCTGCGGCGAGCAATTTTGCCAAAAGTACCTTTTTTCTGAAGATAAGAGAGCCAAGAGAATCGGGAGAAGGTTCTTTTTCTGCTACCGGGAACCAAAGACTTTTCTCATAACCTTCCGGGTATCTATGCCGAATAAAGTTTATTCTCCAGGACTCCTCCTCCTCAATCCTCTTTATCCCTAAGGACTTAAACGGGATTGAAAGTTCGGCATTCCAACTTTCTCTGTCAATCTGGCAGACCACCTCCCAGTCTGCCTGCCATTTTTTATCGAAGGTGGGATTATCTTCTTTGGGAACTTTTTTAGCTTCATATTTTGCATCTTTGCTATTGAAGGCAAACCGACAGTAAGACAATTCCTTCTTTTCTGAAAGAGGAGCTAAGGCAATCTCAATCGAGTCATCTTCCGAGAGTTGGCTATCCGGTCTTTTCATCTTTGCCCTTATTTTATTTGGGTAGGGCTCTTCGCAGGAAAAACCAAAATAGATATTCCTCTTATCGTATAAGCAATAGACAGCCGTCTTGCTCTTGGCTAAACGAAAGGTCCTTGGAGAGATAAAATTTTCTGCCACTTGAGATGTTTCCCAACAGAAATCATCGAGTTTTCCATCAATCTTCGGGGGATGTTTAACATAGACGCAGGATATTAATGGAGCCATTGCCTTAAAGGAGATTTTCTTCTCTTTCTTTTCCACCCTTTTCCTAATACGGCTTACTGTGCTCCGATAGATTTTGACATCCCAATTTTTCTGAATAGGGGAGGGTCTCTTGGGATAAAGCCGTCGGTGCAGATAGGAATCAACTATCCGTAGAGAGAGAAAGGACAGGGCCACTGTTGCTAAAAGAATGAAATTTTTCCCTCTCCTTTTAACCATTTTCAATGAGACTTCCTTCTTCCATTAAGAAGACTTTCTTGGCAAAGGAGTGCGCTTCCTCTTCCTCGCTGGTAGCATAAATGACAGCCAGTCCAAATTTTTCTAAGGCTATTTTCAATTTCTCTTCAATTCTTTCTCTCCAGATTCGATCCAGATTGAGGAGAGGATTATCCAATAGAGCGACCTTCCTTATTGTCAAAAGGTAGCGAGACAAATCCAGCCGCTGCTGTTCTCCTCGTGATTGGGTAGCTGGGCGTAACCCTAAGAGAATTTTCTTTTCTATCTTCATTAAGTTGGAGACAATATCTATTCTCTCCTTTATAATCTGGAAGTACCATCTTTGATACATAAACCAATAGGGTAATCTCTTGCCAGATTTTTCTCTTCTGTATGGAGGGTAATCCTGAAAGATGGCTACAGTTTTTGGTTCCTTTGCAAGGATTTCGGTAACAGGTTTGTTTTCCAAGAGAACTTCCCCCTCATCAGGTCTTTCTAATCCGGCAACTATTCTTAAAAAAGTTGTTTTTCCGCAGCCGCTGGGACCGAGAAGAGAGACGATTTCTCCTTCCTCTAATTTCAGGTTTACCTTCTCCAGGACCCTTTTGTTGCCAAATTTTTTACTGAGATTCTCTACCGCAAGTATCACCATCGTCCTCACATTAGTATATATAGAGGCGAGGAAGTTGTCAACTTGACATCCTATATCTTGTGTTTTATAATTAGATATGATACAATATAGTGTATGAAATGTCCTTTCTGTGGAAACTCAGAGGATAAGGTTGTCGATTCCCGGGAAGCAGAGGATGGTCTGGCTGTTCGTCGCAGAAGGGAATGCCTGAAGTGTGCTCGCCGGTTTACCACTTACGAAGAGATAGAGGAAAGACCTCTTCTGGTTATAAAGCGCGATGGTCGCAGGGAGCCATTCGAGCGCAAAAAACTTGAGGTTGGAATCTTGAAGGCCTGTGAAAAAAGGCCAATTCCCTTTGAAACAATAGAAATAATCATCGATCGTTTGGTGAGAGAATTGCGAAGGGGATTTCCGGTGGAGATAAATTCTAAAGAGATTGGGGAAAGAGTAATTAAGGAATTAAGAAAAATTGATGAGGTTGCCTACGTGAGGTTTGCTTCGGTCTATCGTCAATTCAAGGATGCAGCGGAATTTACCGAAGAGGTAAGAAGGCTCGGCAAGTTTCCTAAGCGGCACGCTCGATTTCCCCAGCGAGGAAATCTTCGCTCTCGTTGCTCCTCGCTCCCCAGCCCTCTGAGCAAGAAAGTGCAAGCTTTGTAGAGCATAGAGGGCTGGGACCATGCCCGCTTCGTCGCTAACAAGGCCGCTACAGAAACTTTCCTCGCCTTTGTATATACTAATTATGGAAGAAAAATTAAAAAATGTAAAAAAAAGAGACGGGAGAATTGTTCCCTTTGATAAAAATAAGATTACCGAGGCCATCTTTAAGGCAGCGAAAGCGGTAGGAGGAGAGGACCGATATTTAGCGGAAGACCTGGCCGATAGTGTTACCTTTTACCTGCAGAAACAGTTTGTTAATAAAATTCCTGCAGTAGAAGAGATTCAGGATATTGTGGAGAAGGTTCTCATTAAAACCGGTCATGCCAAAACGGCCAAAGCTTATATTCTCTATCGGGAAAAACGAGCCAGAATCAGAAAGATTAAGAAAGGCATTATCTTAGGAGAATTGGAAGAGGAACTGGCCTCTGGTGGCTTTACCGGTCTCTTTCTCCTTATCGGAAGATCTGAGGATGAGGTTCTCCTCTGGGAGCGAGGAAAAGTTGTTGACGCTTTAGTAAAGGAGAAAGGCCTATCAAGAAATATTGCCGAATTAATCGGTTTAGAAGTGGAAGACCAAATTCTTAATTCTAAAATGAAAGCATTATCCACTTCCTCGATTGAGGAATTGATCAATAACAAAGTGGCCGAATATAGTCAAAGAAGATGAGGAGATACGATGTTTGAAAAAATTGAGAAAAGGAAGGGGCAAATAGTAAAATTTGAAGCGGAAAAAATCACTACCGCCATTGGAAAGGCCGGAGCCGCTACCGGCGAATTTGAGGAGAAGGTTGCGCAAAAGTTAACTCTCAAGGTATTAAGTTTAGCGCAGAATCTAATTACCGATAGAGTTCCTACCGTTGAGGAGATTCAGGATGTGGTGGAGGAAGTTTTACTCTCCTCTCCTTACCGCAAAACCGCGCGCGCCTACATTATCTATCGTGAGCAACATGCGAGAATCAGAGCAATTGCTACCGCCGCAAGTCTCGATTTGGTTGATCAATATTTAGCTAAAAGCGATTGGCGGGTCAATGAAAATAGTAATATGACATTTTCTCTGCAAGGGTTGAATAATTACCTTTCTTCCGAGGTTACCGCCACTTACTGGTTAAATAAGATTTATCCGGCCGAAATCCGGGAGGCTCATCTGAAGGGAGATTTTCACATCCATGATTTAAGTATCTTTTCTACCTATTGCGTGGGCTGGGACCTTTTTGACCTTTTGGTTCGTGGTTTCGGTGGTGTCTCCGGTAAGGTAGAAAGTAAGCCGGCAAAGCACCTGCGCGCTGCTCTTGGCCAGATCGCCAATTTTTTCTATACCCTTCAAGGCGAGTCCGCGGGAGCGCAGGCCTTTGCTAACTTCGACACACTTCTCTCGCCTTTTGTCCGCTATGATCACTTAGATTTTCCGCAGGTAAAGCAGGCGCTCCAGGAGTTTATCTTCAATGTTAATGTGCCTACACGGGTAGGGTTCCAATGTGTTTCAGAAGATACTGAAATATTAACTCCAGATGGATGGCAAGGTTATAACGAGATAAAAAAGGGAAGCGTAATAAGAGCTTTTAATATAAGAACTAAAAGGATAGAAAATCAGACGGTGAATTATGTTTTTAAAAAGAATTACCAGGGTATTATGTATAACTTGAAAAATCGCATTCAAGACCAACTGGTTTCTCCTCGGCACAGAGTTGTGAGAAAAAAATTCCAAAGTGATAGATATATTTTGGAACCTATTGAAGAGATTGTGAAGTTGAAATCTCCTTTTATTGTTCCCATCGCTGGGAAAAATTCAAATAAGAAGGCGAAAATCAGTGATAAACAGATAAAATTGATGGCCTGGATTATCAGCGAAGGAACAATAGAGCGCCCCACAAAATACCGATGCTGTTATCGAGTAAGTATTTATCAATCTAAAATTAATAATAAGGAAAATTACCAGGAAATCATAAATTTATTGAATGATTTTAAGATAAAATATTCAGAAGCTGAAGCTTCTTCCCTGGGAAATAATGTTAAGAGAATGAGATTAAATGCCGAAAGTTCGCGAAAAATCCATCAATGGTTCGGTACAAAAGAAAATATTCACTTTATTCCCGATATTTTGCTGAATCTGAATCAACAACAATCACGCTTATTCCTGGAGACATATTTGAAGGCAGATGGATTTGAGAATTGCAAAATTTCCACAACCGACCCCGCATTGCTGGAAGATTTACAGATAGTGGTGGTTAATAGCGGCTATAGTCTTACTACTCTCAAACGTAAGCCAACGATTGGTAAAAAAGAGATTTATGTTTTAAGGATAATTAAGCATCAAGAGACATATATTCAAAGGGTGGAGAAGGTGAACTATAAGGGCGTTATCTGGTCTCCCCATACGAAAAATGAAACAGTTATTGCCAGAAGAAAGGGAAAGGTATTCATTACCGGCAATACTCCCTTTACCAATATCACCCTAGATTTAACGCCTCCGGCATATTTTGCTAAAGCGCCGGTTATCATTGGGGGAAAACCACAAAAAGAGACCTATCAGGAGTTTCAGGAAGAGATGAATACCATTAATCGGGCTTTCCTGGAAGTAATGGTCCAAGGAGATGGCAAAGGGAGGGTCTTTACATTTCCGATACCAACATATAATATCACCAAGGATTTTGATTGGAAAAACCGTAATACGAAATTGCTCTGGCAGGTGACCGCCAAATATGGTATTCCCTATTTTTCCAATTTTATTAATTC
>DAOWFY010000116.1 GCA_030637775.1 bacterium
AGGTTATCACCCGATAACTATCCGCTACCTTCTTCTCTCTACCCATTATCGGGCTCCATTAAACTTTACCTTTGAGAGTCTTGCCCACGCTAAGGCAACGGTAGATAGAACATTGGATTTTTACTTAAGATTAAATTGGATGGTCAAGCAAGGGAAATTTAAAGGGTATAATAGGATTCTTTCCGAGAAGGTAAATGGTGCAAAGAAGGATTTTGAGGAGTCCTTGGATGATGACCTCAACATCTCGGCTGCTCTTGCCTCCCTCTTTAACCTGATGAAAGAGACAAATATTGCCATAGAGGGCCAGAATTTGGATAAGAAGAATATCGATGAGGTCTTGCAAACATTGAAAGAATTTGATAAAGTGTTGGGGTTCTTAGGTTCTGAAGGTAAATATAGACATAAGAGAGACAAGGAAGACGAAGAAATTTCTAAGTTGATTGCTCAACGAGATGAGGCGAGAAGAAAAAAAGACTTCCCGAAAGCGGATGAGATTAGAAAAAAACTTCTGGAGAAGGGAATTATCTTAGAGGACACAAAGGAAGGGGTGAGATGGAAAAGAAAATGATAAATGATGTGGGAAGCATCTCCTGATGCTGATATAATGTGTAGGGGTTCAATTTATGGGACCCGCGGGCTTGATGAATCAAGCCGGCTACAGGAGACCTTTCCCACAGTAAAAAGAAAGGGGGGGGGCGAGATGAACTCAAAAGAGAGGATAAGGATGGTTCTGGAGCATCGGGAGCCGGATAGGGTACCAATTCAGGATGGTCCCTGGGCAGCAACGACTGCCAGATGGCATAAGGAGGGGCTTGCGGATGGAATAACACCGGCAGAGTATTTTGGCTATGAGATGGCAATGTTTGGGGCCGATACCTCCCCAAGATTTCCCATAAAAACCATAGAAAAGACGGAGAGGTATATTATCCAGACAACCCCTACCGGAGCGGTAAACAAAAATTTCTGGGACCACACCTCTACCCCGGGATTGGTTGATAGACCAATAAAGGAAAAAACGGACTGGCCACCAATAAAGGAAAGGCTCGCTCCTGACTATACCCGGGTGGACTGGGTCTCTGTCTTTAACAGTTACCATATTGCGCAAAGTGAAGGTAAGTTCATCTGCTACTCTGGTGTCTATGGCTATGATGGTTTACAATCCTACATGAGAAGTGACCAACTGCTTGTGGCAATGGTCGATGACCCCGAATGGGTAAAGGATATGGTGATGACTATCGCTAAATTGACAGTAGAGATGGCAAAAATGATGATGGAGAAAGGTATAAAATTTGATGCCTTCTTTACCTGTAATGATATGGGCTACAGGAATGGACTTTTATTTTCTCCTGAAACCTATAAAAGGACGCATAAGGAAGCAGATGCAATGGTTTATTCCTTTTTTCACGAGCATAATATGCCGGTTATCTTACATTCCTGCGGGTGCGTGAAAGAGCTTATTCCGGAGTTAATCGGTATCGGACTGGATTGCCTGTAACCTTTAGAAGTAAAGGCAGGGATGGATTTGATTGAATTGAAAAAGCAATATGGAGATAGGCTTTCCTTTATGGGCGGGATTGATGTCAGAGCAATGGCCGACCCGGATCCAACTAAAATTGAAAAAGAAGTCAAAAGCAAATTTGAGGTGGCGAAAAAAGGCGGTGGCTATATCTATCACTCTGACCACTCTGTCCCCAACAATGTCAGTTTCGCTCAGTATAAAAGAGTGATGGAGCTGGTAAAGAAATATGGGAAATATTGATCTGTGCATGCATTTGATACACTCCCAAATTGCGATACATCTTTGTTATTCCTTCTTCAGTGAGCAATCTGGAGAGTCCAAACCCGTATTTGACGCACTCCCAACATTATGGTAACATAAAAAGAGGAAAAAATGAAGAAGATTCTATTTGTTATTTTAGGCCTTTTGCTGATTCTTTCTGCTGTCAGTTGCACTTTAAAACTTGATCTTCATCCGGGAAAGACAGAAGAAGCCAGTTCCTCTGAATAGGTGAGTGCTCAGTGAAGCACGTTAAGAGATGACTAAAGTTTGTTCGCTCGGGCTCTCTTATTCCTCGGCACTATCGTGCTCTGGGCCATAACCGCCAGCTCGCTCCCAAACCCCAGTCACCTCCTGCAATTTCTTGTCCTTGGTGAGGTGGTTTGGTGAATGTTTAGTGCAGAATTTACTTGGAGGTAGAATGAAGAAGATTCTATTTGTTATTTTAGGCTTTTTGCTGATTCTTTCTGCGGTTGGTTGCACGATGACCTTTGGTATCAAAAAGGCAGAGTCTAATAATAGTTCTTTTGAAGAATCTGCTTGATGTTTATGTACTTAAATCTATCTGGAACTTTTAGAGTCGCTCGCAAGGTGGTGGGCAAGCCGGGTAGGTTCAGGAAGCCGATAGTTCAAAGTAGTAGAAAGAGTAATTTTAATTGCCGTTTTTAGGTCAATCCCATTTCCGGGAGAAACAAAGACCGGTTTTACCGCCTTTTTTGATCTTAAAACCGCACCAATGACTTCTCCTTTATCTTTAATAAGAGTATAACGCCCCTTAATCTCTGGCGGTTGCCGATAACTCCCATAAAGAGGAGATTTGGCACAACCAATTGAGGTCTTGTTTAAAATAATGCCCAAGTGTGTTGCCAGACCCATTCTCCGGGGATGGGCAATTCCCTGGCCATCAAAGAGAAAAATATCCGGAACATTTTTTAATTTTTTAATTGCAGAAAGCAGGGCTGGTGCCTCCCTGAAGGTGAGGAGTCCAGAGATATAGGGGAAATTTATTTTGGAAAAAGTGGTAACCTCTTCAACAATCTTTAAACTTGGATATTCTAAAATAATTACTGCCGCATAGGCTTTCTCTTTAGTAAAGGCAACATCACAGCCAGCAATCAGCTTAATCTTGGCGAAGCTATTCTTTAAAGTAATTTTCCTGGCTAAATCCTTCTGAATTCTGATTGCCTCCTTTGGTGTTACATCCCAACGATGGATTTCCCGAATTTTCACTGTTTTTTCCTTCCCCAAGGCGAGGAGGTTTACTACAAGACGGCATTAGACCCCGTATGAAGGCTTGAGCAGAGGAAGAGTCCATAGCGAGCATTACTGCGAGCGTGCCGCTGGAGTGAACCTCCGAGCCTCTTTATTTTGCATACTCTACAGTTCTTACCTCTCTGATAACGGTAACCTTCACCTGTCCGGGATATTCTAATCCCTCCTCAATCTTCTTGGTAATATCTCGGGTCAAAACTGTAGCCTCTGAGTCTGAGATTTCCTCCGGTTTTACGATGACCCTAATCTCCCTTCCGGCACTGATGGCATAGGCCTGGGAGACTCCTTTAAAGGAGATGGCAATATTTTCTAATTTCTCCAACCTCTTAATGTAGCCTTCTAAGGTTTCCCTCCTTGCCCCTGGTCTTGTGGCGGAAATGCTATCGGCCGCAGCAATTAAGGGAGTAATAGGGCTTATTGCCTCCACATCCCCATGATGACCGGCAATGGCATTAATGATAATTGGGGACTCATTGTAGCGGCTGGCAAGTTTAGCGCCAACCTGAGGATGGGTTCCTTCCTGCTCCTGGTCAACCGCTTTTCCAATGTCATGCAAGAGACCGGCTCTTTTTGCCAGTTTTTCATCAACCTTAAGTTCCGCGGCCATAAGAGCGGCTAGATAAGTTACCTCCTTGGAATGAATAAGAACATTCTGACCATAACTGGTGCGATACTTTAAGCGTCCCAAGAGTTTCACCAACTCCGGATGAATCATTGTAATTCCCAATTCAAAGATGGTCTGTTTGCCAACCTCATTTATTGTTTTCTCCATCTCCTTCTTGCTCTTCTCTACAATCTCCTCAATCCTTCCCGGATGAATCCGGCCATCGGCAATGAGCTTCTCGAGAGCAATCTTGGCGGTCTCTCTCCGGTAGATATTAAAACTGGAAAGGGTTACTGCCTCCGGGGTATCATCCACGATAAGGTCGACCCCGGTGGCGGCCTCGAATGCCCGAATATTCCTGCCTTCCCTTCCAATAACCCTTCCCTTCATCTCGTCGGGAAGGCTTACCACCGAGACACTCGATTCAACCACCTGATCAGCACTGCAGCGCTGGATGGCTGAGACAATGATCTCCCGCGCTTTTTTCTCTCCGGTCTCTTTTGCCTCTTCGATAATCTGACTAACAAGGCCGGCACTCTCTCCCCTTGCCTCTTCGGTAAATCTGGCAAAAAGGGCCTGCTTTGCCTGCTCCCGAGAGAGGCCTGCTACTCTTTCTAAACTCCTCTTCTCCTCTTCCATTAGAGCCTTCAGTTCCTCTTCCTTCCTTTTACTCTCCTCCTCCTTCTTGCCTATCTCCCTTTCCCTTGTGGATAAAAGAGCCTCCTGCCTCTCTAAAATATCTACCTTACGGTCAAGGTTCCTTTCCCGCTGATTCAGTCTCTTCTCTATGGAATGGAGTTCTTTGCGTCTTTCTCTTGTCTCCTTCTCAAAGTCTGTTCTTAATTTGAGCAATAACTCCTTTGCCTCTAAATTTGCCCCTTTCCGAATAGAATCGCCTTGAGAGCGAGCCTCCTTTAAAATCTGGAGGCTCTTTTCTTCTGCTCTCCGAATTTTCTGCTCACCCAGATACTTTCTCAAGAAATAGCCCGCGAAAAGGAGGACAATCCCAGCAATCGCACTTATTAAAGGATTATTAATTTGGCACCTCCTCAGTTTAACCGCAGATGTCATTGCGAGGAGTCCCCCCTTCTTGCTTTCGCAAGAAAGCAGGGGGGGCGATGTGGCAATCTAAAACCAAGATTGCTTCGCTATTGCTCGCAATGACGTGGTTGCTATGAAGGGGAAAGTTTGGCAGGAGGAATAAAGAGAGGAAAAATTAGTCTATCTCTAAAAAAATGTAAGGGTTTGGTCTATCAAACACGTGTTTGGGGTATTATGGATTCCGCCCTTATCATAGATCGAATGTGTTAATTGGGAATTTTTCTCTTTATTCATTCTTTTTTATCCTGCCTGCCGGCAGGCAGGCCTACCAAACTTATCCACCCTCTATAATTTCACTAACTTTGCTGATTTCACCGGAGGAATCTCCCGTATCTTCAGAAGACTATCTGCCGGAATAACCCGATCAACATTAAGCACAGTAATCGCTAAACCACCTTTCTTCTTTCTTCCCAGGGTCATCCCCGCGATATTGATCTCTCTTTCCCCTAAGATGGTACCGACCCTACCAATAATTCCTGGCTTATCCTCATTGCGGCAGATTAAAAGATAACCCTCCGGAACCGCATTGATCGGATAGCCATCAATCTTGACAATACGTAGGTCACTCTTCGACAGCAGGGTTCCGCTTACCGCCAAACCACCGCTATCTGTCTTTACTTTGCAGCTCATAAGATTGGTAAACTCCTCGCCAGAAACTGTCTTTGTCTCCGAAACTTTAATCCCCCTTTCTTTGGCCAAAAGAGGAGCATTAACGTAGTTAACCTGCTCCCCTAAAGATGGCTTTAAAAGCCCCTTGATGAGATTATGCCTGAGGGAGGAGAGATCGTATTCAGTAATCTCGCCTTGATATTCTATCTCTAATCGTCCCACGCTTCCTTCCTTTAATTGAGCAATGAGCATCCCCAGTTTTTCGGCTAAAGCAAAGTAGGGACCAATTATTTTTGCCAATCTCTCGTCCACCACCGGGATATTAGCCGCGTGCAGGGAAATCTTGCGCTTTAAGACATCGCAAATTTGCTGGGCAATATCCCGCGCCACATTAATTTGCGCCTCGTCGGTACTGGCTCCCAAATGGGGAGTGGTAATGACATTATCCAAACCAAGCAATGGGCTCTCAATTGGCGGTTCCTTCTCATAGACATCCAATGCGGCTCCCTTTACCTTTCCTTCCTTCAGGGCTTCATAGAGCGCCCCCTCATCGATAATTCCTCCCCGGGCGCAATTGATAATTCTGACCCCTTCCTTCATCAATTTGAACTCTCCCTTTCCCACAATCCCTTTGGTCTCTGGCGTAAGGGGAGTATGTACGGTGATATAATCGGACTGCTGAAAGAGTTCCTTCAAATCTACTAACCTCACCTGTACCTTCGCTGCTTTCTCGGGAGAGATAAAAGGGTCATACCCAATAACCTTCATTCCCAGAGAAGAAGCAAGTTTTGCGATGCGGCTGCCAACCCTCCCCAAACCGATAATGCCCAAGGTCTTCCCGTAGAGTTCAGAACCGGTAAATTTTTTCTTCTCCCAGGTTCGCTCTTTTAGAGAATGGTCTGCCTGAGGGATGTTGCGCGCTAAAGCAAAAATCATCGCTAAGGTATGCTCCGCCGTAGAGATGGTATTTCCCGCCGGCGAATTCATCACAATAATTCCCTTTGCGGTGGCGGCCTCAATATCAACATTATCCAGCCCCACCCCGGCTCTCCCAATAACCTTGAGGTTGGTTGCTTTCTCAATTACCTCTTTGGGTACTCTTGTCCCACTTCTCACGATAAGCCCCTCATAACCGGGGATAATCTTTGCCAATTCTTCCGGAGAAAGCTTTCCTTTGCAATCTACCGCAAAGCCCTCCTCCTTGAGAATACCCAGCCCCTCTTTTGCCAGGGGATCTGTTACCAGAATTTTCATCATAACCTTATAATTCTTCAGTCTTTATTTTACCCCTTAGAGCCCTTTTTGTCAATACTCTATTTTCCGAATTACTTTTAATTAGTTTCTTCCCGATACAGTTCTAAGACCCGCGCTAAGTCCGGCTGGATTTTGCCTCCCAAAGCCTGGCATTTATCGCAATATTTAACCGCCGCTGCATATTGTTTATTGCAATAATAAGCGCCAGCTAAGTTATTGTATGCTTCAACATAATCTGGATCAACTTCTATCGCTTTCTTAAATTCAATGATTGCCTTATCATATAATCGCTGAACATAATAGACTTTTCCCAGATTATCGTATGTCTGCGGATAATGGGGATTAAGCTCTATCGCCTTCTTATATTGAATAATTGCTTCCTTATACATCTTTTTAGCATAGTAAGCCCCTCCTAAATTATTGCGTGCCTCAAAGTAATTCGGATTGATCTCTATTGCTTTTTTGGCAGAAGCAATTGCTTCGTTATCCATCCCCTTATCATGATAGACACTTGCTAAGTTATAATAGACTCTGGCACTTCTAGGATTAAATTTTAGAGTTCTTTCATAGAAGAAGAGAGGTGATGCCCAATAGTGGTTTTGCCTTATTGTCAGAGAAGAATAAAAACCAATGAGAATTATAAAAATGGCTATGGTAACTGGCCGGGATCTTCTATACAAAAGAATTAGGATATGAGAGAGAAGAAGAAAAAAAGCGATGGAAGGTAGATAGAGCCAGTGTTCTGCCATGTAGGCATTAAGTGGATAGAGGTTGGAGACTGGAATAATACTAAGTAAAAACCAAGCGACCGAAAAAAAGATTAGCTTCTTTTCCCTCTCCCTCCTCGCATGGGAAATAGATATGAATAACAGAATAAGTATAATGATTCCAACTATCGCCTTAGGATTATTAGACTTGAATAGAACAAGACCATATTCCATATGCAGATTTAAGGGCAATATTAAAAGCCTGAGGTAATTAGTGACTGCCACAAAAAATCCGGGCAGCCTCTGGAATAAAGTAGTAGGGGGTAATGAATAAGTTAGCGGAAAATTAAGTACTGTCAATCTTAAAAGAATATAGCCAAAGGTAATACCTAATAGAAAGAGATAATCTCTGAGTTTTATTCTTTTGCCGAAGGTGTAATGGTATAACAACAATAATAGTGGTAAGATCAAAGCTATCTCCTTTGATAAAAGGGAGAAGATATAACACAGTAAAAACAAGATATAAAGATATATTTTTCTAAAGGATAGATACCTGATATAAAGAATAAAAGCAGTTAAGAGAAATAAGGTCGCCAATGGATCAGCCCGACCAGAAATATAAGTCACAGCCTCAGTATGAATGGGGTGAGTGATAAAGCATAGGCTAGTAAAAAGAGAAAGCAGTTTATTGCCAAAGAGAAGATTAATTAAGCAGTAAAGGGATAGAGCTACTAAAATATGAAGAAGAATATTGGTGATATGGTAGCCGCGGGGATTCAGTTTAAAGAAATGATAGTTGAAGATACAGGTAATGAGTTGGAGAGGACGATAGGCATTAGATTTTTTCTGCGCACCAGCAAAAAGGTTTTCAGCAAAAATCTGGGAGGGGTGAATCCTGTGTTTAAGATAGAAATTTTTTTCTATTAAGTACTCATCATCCCAGACAAATTCATTATTGAGAGAATTAGCATAGATAGAAAAGCCAAGGAGAGATATTAATACAATTGTTATTAGATGAAATCTTACATTTGCATGCATTTAAATTAAGCCGGATTCTCTTCTGTCTTCTTCTCTTTAAAGTCATATCTGAACCTATCAAACCAGGTGGTGGGTTCTCCTTCTTCATAAGGAAAGTCTATTGTAACTTTCCATTTACCATCAACCCATTCACCAGTTATACCATTCTGCCCATTTGTATCACTATAATCATAGTTTTCATAATCATCTGAAGTGATGTTAGAAAAAGTTCTACTCCAGATTCCTTGGTCTTCTCCCGGCGGAAGATAATAAAAGCGGTTGACGGAGTCATCCGACCAAAAACCCCAACCCCACTCCTCAACGTCGAATTCTTCAGCATTTCCCCACTGACAGGAACCATGTCCAGAAGGCGGTGCACCAAGTAGCCAGAAAACTCCGTTCTCAGGAACCGCTTCACTCCAGTAATTGTTCCCGACCTTTAATTGAACTCCATTGAGAACAGGCATAGGAACACCAGAACCTTTTGGCACAACACTCCAAAGAAGATATTTAAACTTCCTGCTTCCTGGAGGTAAACTAAATCTGGCTTTTCCCTCTGCTTTCCACGTTGCAAAGTAATATTTATAAAAATACCACCGCTGAAAGAAAGAAACGATATCTAAAGGGGATCCGGCTTTGTGTCCTCTTTGATACCAATCAGCGTTCCCTTTTGCCTCTAATATTTTCTCACACTCTTTACCGCTTTCTAAATTACTGGCAGAGCCTTTAAATCTCCAACACTCTTCGGCATCTCCATAACCACTCTGTTTATCGTAACGATAATCAAGCTCTTGCCAAGTTCCAAATTTGGGTTTTATATATCCCTTCTTCCGCTGCCCAGTTGGGTGAACTTCATCAACAACGGTAATACCATCCTTCTCTCCAGCACTCCATTGTGCTGTCGTATCAACAATCAATCTTTCCCACTGATATGTCTTCCAAATAGTGACATCATCCGCAGAGGCTAAACCTGTAACCTTGACTCCATGTTTCATATCAAGAGCATCATCTATCCATTGAAACCCATTGAGGATAATCAAGATTCAAATCATAGCGATAGGGTAAATCATCTTCTTTAATCTCAATCTCTTCAATAAAGTCCCAGTCCACATCTTCCCATTCTTCCTCATCTGGTTTCTGCTCCTTCGCATAAATTTTATAGGTTCCTGCCTTAGTAAATTTAAGAAGCACATCATATCCTTCCCATTCAAGGATCTTCTCAACTCCTATAGCAACAGGAATAGAGGTAAGCTTGTAATTACCTGCCTGGTCATAGGCCTTCGCTTTCAGAATATAGTCACCACCGGGAAACAGGGGCTTGCCCTGGTTGTCTTTTTCTGTCGTATCCCAGATGTGGGTGTAATTATTATCCGCAGAATAATCAGTATCATCCTTCAGTGATCTTAACCCTGGCATTTTATCAGGGGTATCATCCGGCTCTCCTATCCAGAGCTCGAACCTTGTAATGCCTGAACCATCCTTGTCCTTATCCAGGTCGCTGGCATATATCTTAATTTTTACCTTGTCACCATAAACTATGTATTTGCCATCTTTTAATGGGACCGGTTTATCATTAATGTATATTGGCTCATCTGGTTTTTCTTTTGTCCCAAAGTGTAACTTCTGAAACTTCCCTGTGCGGACAGCTAAGCTGGCGAATTGTAAAGCAGGAGTTAAGCCAGTTCGTCCTCTGCGGGGTCTCCACCAATCATTGGGAACAATATCTACACCAACCTGCTCATAACACCATTCAACAAAACCATCACATCTAAATGATATGCCTGGTTTCTTATAACCTCCTCTAAGTGCATACCGAGGACGAAGTTTTGTCTGGGCTTCTGCAATTTCAACGAGCTTTCTGCGGTCTTTGTAATCTAACTTACGAGCACGGATACCCCAGAAAACGTCAGCCTCATAGAACTTCTTAAAATTATTAAAAGTTAATTCTCCAAGCTTGCGAGGTTTCCATGTGGGTCCATATAATGCTTCCATAGTTATATGGTCCATCTATCCGGGTCTGGTGTTACTTGCCCTGGACGAGGAGCCCAGTGCTGGTAAAGGCCGTCGTGTCCAAAATAACGTATAGGAAAAAAACAATGTTCTCTAAAGATAGCATCACCTATCTCAAAACCGGTGAAGGGAACAGTTTTTATAGGAGGTGGTTCTTCAGTTGGACCTCTATCAAGTGACACTCTGTTATCTATTATCATTCTGGCAGATATTTGGTGAGAAGCAAAATTAGTCATTAACAAAACAGACATAACTACTAAAGATACTATTGTTTTCTTCCTCATTTTATCTCTCCTGATATTCATGTCCTGTTAGTATTTTGTAAAATTTTTTTAGTTCGTTAAAACCACGTTCCCAGTTATCCTGTTTTGCTTCTTTTATTTTAATTTTCAAAGGTTCTACGACCCTTTTGTCCCCTATTCTGGCCAGAGCTTCAGCTGCTTCCAGATCTAAAACTCTATGTCTATCATTCAAAGCCTTTATCAGCGGCTCTACCGCTCTCTTATCCCCTATCTTACCAAGGGCGATGCAACATGCACTTCCAACAAGCTGAGTATCAAACCCAGGATCACTTTCTAACCTTTCTATCAATGGCTCTACCGCTCTCTTATCTCCTATTTTAGCAAGAGCATTTGTTGCATTCCATCTTTCTCCTTCATTACCATTCTTTAGTTTCTCTATTAGTAAATCTACTTCCTCTTCTCCACCATGTACTCCGATAGCTATAATTGCTAAGTCTCTTATTGCCTCGCTTTCATCATTAAGTAGTTTCCTGGCTACCCTGACAACTTTCCTATCCTTTACCTCAATAAGAGTCAATCCTTTTAAAGCCGCTTGCTTAATTCCCGGTCCATAATCTAATGCCTTTATTAGCGGTTCAATTGCTCTCTCATCACCGATGCATCCGAGAGTAAAGGCTGCCTCTTCACGAAAATGTGGAGATTCCAACCTCCTTTGTAATATCCTAATCAGTGGTTCTACTGCCGCAGGGTCCATAACAGCCGCCGCCATCTGTTCAAATGCGGTCTGGCGATGCCAAAAGGGATTCCACCTGTTGCTAAAGATCTTTACCAGTTTGGGTGTGTCTTCTTTACTCTCCATATAGTCAATTTGACCAATCAGCGCTGAATTTACATAAATATTTCTGTAGATATAAACGCTGGCAAGAAGAATAATACCTAAGATAGCTATTAGCAGGATTTTCTTTTTTCTCTTCCTCATTGGTTATCTAATATCCCTTTCTGCTCACCTAATCTTTAAATAAAGTAACACTGCAGAAACAAATAATAAAAATTATTTTTTTATTAATTTTCTCGCAGTCACACTAATTATGCCTAAAAATAATAAAATTGGAGTGAAAAAAATAAATAGGAAAAAAACACCTTCAATAATTGCTATAAAGTTAAAACCATTAATGCTTATTATACTTATACCAGCACAAAACATAAAAGAAATTATAATTGAAAGTAAAATTGACTGTTTAATCATTTTTTTGAAAATTTGAAATTTATAAAAGATTCCTAATACTGTACATACCATTAAAGAAAGGATTGTTATTGGTAATAAAATATATACGTAAAAAACCATTCCTTCGCAATCTGCCGTTGCAAGACCTTTTCCATAGATTATAGTCGTTATTAGAGGAATTAAACCAAGAATAATACCTATAATGATATGATGCTTTCTCTTCATTCCTCCTCAGGCACCTCTACTATCTCTGCCTCAACATGACCGTCAACCCAGAGAATGTTTGCCCTGTTGCCAAGATGGGGATTGGGGCTTTCCGGTAACCTTGCGCATATCAGTAACCAATCATTTGTTGCATTTCTCCCAATCCCTTCATGGTATACGTAGCTTAAGCAATTAAGTTTGAAAGGCTCCTCGCTTGAAGGGCAAACAAAAATTCTATGTTGATTGCCTGTGTAATTTTTGAGACAATCTACGATGCTTCCTTCTTCATCTGAAGGAGCATATCTTACTGATTGAGGATACATCCCATAATCTTGAAGATACATCGTGAGGGCATAGCTTAGCTGTTTTAGATTGTTTATGCATTGAATCCCTTCAACCTTCTTGATTGCCCTCATAGTAGTAGGATAAACCAAGAGAGCTAAGATAAGAATAATTGCCGTTACTACAAGCATCTCTATTAATGTGAGACCTCTTCTATTCTGATTCAGCAAATCTACCTTCTTTAAGATGTTCTGGAAGAGCATCATAACCTCCACCTGATTCTGTTACATCTATCAGTGTCCCAATATTATCCTGTCTTGTATCACTTACATTTTCCACTTGCTTTGCCTTCTTCATTGCCTTCATTGTCACCCCAACAGTAACAGAGGCTAATATCAAAATAATGGCCATTATTACAAGCATTTCTATTAAGGTGAACCCTTTTTTACGCATCATCTTCTCGCATCATCGGGATGTAGCATATGGACCAATCTTTTTGTCCTAGCTTCAAGTACTGGAGTTTCCGATCCTAAAACTTCTTTTCCAAAGGTCTCAAGATGGAAGCGAATCGCTGACTTCACATCAGAGAGAGCTTCTTCATAGGTATTCCCCTCTCCGACTACAATTCCCTTGAGTTCCAAGGGATAGACTACATAACCATCAGGATGTTTTTCCACAACAATTTTGAACTGACGCATGATTAAATATTTTAATAGAATAAAGGGTTAAAATCAGATCTTCTATGTTTAAGTTTAGGGGACAGAGAAGACAAAAAGCCGAGTCATTGCGAGCCGAAGGTGAAGCAATGATAATCCTTCGGGGGTACGAGGTACTTATAACTTTTCCAAAATCTCTTTAATGAGGGGTTTTACTTGTGGAATCCTTTCCTTAATAGTTATCCAAACAAGGTTATAATCAACGCTAAAATAAAAATGGATCAACCTGTCCCTCATTCCTGCCATTTCTTTCCAAGGAACTTGCGGATAATTTCGTGTAATCTCATCAGGAATCTGTTTTGTTGCTTCGCCTATAATTTCAAACTTTCGCATTACCGCACTCGCAGTCTTATCATCCTCTCTGAACTCTTCAAAACTCATACCTTCCACAAATCCTTCTATGCTTTCCATAGCTTCCAGAATGTCTTTTAAGTAAATTTTATAGTTTCTCATAGGTAGGTTACTTCTCTTAATATTGTCTCTTTAATCTCCTTTCTTAATGCCCTTTTTGGGACAACATCTATCTTTTGATTGAGTTTTTCTTCAACAAATAAAGCAAGTCCAATAAGGTCAAAAAGATCTGTTCCATCCTCAAAATCCACCAGAATGTCTATATCGCTTGTTTCCCCCTGCTCTTCTTTAACAACAGAGCCAAAAACTCCTATTTCTTTTACTTTATACTTCTTCTTAAGTTCCTCTTTTAATTGCCCCAGCGTCTTCAACACATCCATTTTGGTCTTCATAATCTCTTTCCTCCTACCGCAAAGCCCTCCTCCTTGAGAATACCCAGCCCCTCTTTTGCCAGAGGATCGGTAACCAGAATTTTCATTTTTTATTATATGGAATTTCAAAATTATAGGGGCTTGATTTATCAAGCCCGCGGGTTCGATAAATCGAACCCCTACAAGTTCGCACCGAAGGTGCGCTAAGAATTTCAACAATTTCTTCAGTAATTGGTGGGGGTACCGGTTCATCATGCTTTTTTAAACTTTTCAAATAACCATCAATTGCATCCTTGATGTTTTTCAAAGCTTCCTTTCTCGTCTCTCCTTGGGAAATGCAGCCGGGTAAACCTGGACACTCAGCGATGTAAATTCCATCTTCATCCTGCTCGATCAAAACACGTAATTTCATTCTTTCCTCCGAATTTTTATAGGATTAATACTCCTCCCACATAATGATATTATCCCTTAGAGCCCTTTTCTGTCAACTGCTTATATCCCTTTCAACAGAACTTCTTCTGCGGCTTTTATTCCAGAACCCAATTCGAACTTATAGCCTAATTCGGAAAGTGCCATTTCTAAAGCAGAAATGGCGGAAATAATGTCCAGTTTATCAAAGTAGCCAAGATGAGCGATGCGGAATATCTTCCCCTTTAATTTCTCCTGACCACCGGCAAAATTGACGCCATATTTCTCCTTTAACCGCTTTGTTAACTCGGCACCATCTATTCCCTCAGGAACCTTCACTGCCGTTAAAGAATCTGCCGGTTTTTCTGCTAAAAGTTCTAAGCCTAATGCTTTTACTGCCGTTCTTGTCGCTGCGGCTAAAATTTCATGTCGCTTAATGATATTTTCTATTCCTTCCTCTCTAATGAGGCTCAAGGACTTCCTTAAGCCGACAATTAAAGAGACCGCCGGGGTAAAGGGAAAATCAAACTTCTCTGAGGATTTATGATATTTCTTAAGGTCAAAATAGTATCTTGGTAATTGGGATTTTTCTATTCTCCTCCAGGCTTTTTCGCTGATAGCAAGAAAGGATAACCCCGGAGGAAGCATCAGCGCCTTCTGGCTTCCGCTAATAACTACATCAAGATTCCACGCATCGGTTTGGCAGGAAACGGCACCCAAAGAACTGATGGCATCAATAACTAAAAGTGTATCGGAAAATTTAGCCACGATTCTGCCGATTGCCTGGATATCGGTGAGCACCCCGGTAGAGGTCTCACAAAGGGTGATAAAGACCGCTTTAATGTCCTTTTCTTGGGTAAGAATTTTCTCAACCAATTCCGGTTTTACCGCTTTTCCCCACTCAACATCAAGAGGAATGACCCTGGCCCCATAAGAGGAGCAAATCTCGGCAAATCTCTCCCCAAATTTGCCTCCTTTAACCACCAGAGCCTTCTCTCCGGAGGAAAGAATATTACTTACCGCAGCCTCCATCGCTCCCGTACCCGAGGAGGCTAAAATAAGAACGGGACTTTTTGTCTGAAAAAGATACTTTAAATTGCCTTGCACCTCCTCGGTAATCTTCCTAAATTCAGAAGTTCGATGATGAATAATCGGTTTTGCCATTTCTAAAAGTATATCCTCCGGCACCGGCGTTGGTCCGGGAGTAAACAGTCTCTTCTTCATACTAATACCTCCTTTAATACATCATCAACATTTTCCACGAAGATGAATTTTAGATTTTCCTTGACCTTCTGGTCAACCTCGGTTAAATCCTTCTCATTCTCTTTTGGTAAAATTACCCTCTTTATCTCCCCTCTCTGGGCGGCTAAGAGTTTGCTCTTTAATCCCCCGATAGGAAGAACCTTTCCGCGCAGAGTAATCTCTCCGGTCATTGCCGTATCTCCTCTTACCGGTCTCTTGGTCAGACAGGAAACGAGAGAAGCGGCAATGGTAATCCCGGCTGAGGGTCCATCCTTAGGAATGGCTCCCTCGGGAACATGGACATGGATGTCAAATTTCTTATGAAAATCCTTTTCAATCTTTAATTCAGAGGCATGGGCGCGTACATAGGAGAGAGCTGCCTGGGCAGATTCCTTCATTACCTCGCCCAATCTTCCGGTAATTAAGAGTTTGCCCTTGCCCTTCATTGCCAGAACTTCGGTAAAGAGCATATCGCCCCCGTATTCTGTCCAGGCTAAACCGGTAGCAACACCAACCTTTTCCTTTCTCTCGGAAACGCTATATGTAAATTTTGGAACTCCTAAATAGTTGCTTAAATCCTTCGCGGAGACATCTACTGTACCTTTCTTAGTGCTTTCCTTATCCTTCTCCTTCGTTACAAACTCCCTTGTGACTTTGCGGCAGATTGTGGCAAGAGAGCGCTCTAAATCCCGCACCCCCGCCTCCCGGGTATAATTTCTGATGATGGAAAGTATCGCCTCATCCGCAACGGAAATCTCTCCTTCCTCCAATCCATTTGCTTTTTTCTCTTTGGGAAAAAGAAATCTCTTGGCAATCTCTAATTTCTCCCAGGTGGTGTAGCCAGGCAGAGAAATTGTCTCCATCCTATCAAGGAGGGCGGGAGGGATATTGGCTTCAGTATTGGCGGTGGTAATGAAGAAAACATCTCTGAGGTCAAAGCCAACCTCAAGATAATGGTCGCTGAAGGAAAAATTTTGCTCAGGGTCAAGAACTTCAAGCAGCGCACTGGCGGGGTCTCCCCGAAAATCAACCCCCATCTTATCCACCTCATCCATTAAAAATACCGGATTCTTCACCTTGGCTTTCCTGATTGATTGAATGATTCTTCCCGGCAGAGACCCAATATAGGTACGGCGATGCCCCCTGATCTCGGCCTCATCCCTGATGCCCCCTAAAGAAAGTCTCACAAATTCTCTACCCAGGGCTCTCGCCACAGATTTGCCCAGGGAGGTCTTTCCGCTACCAGGAGGTCCTACAAAACAAAGGATTGGTCCTTTTGGTTCCTTTGTTCTTTTGCGCACCGCTAAGTATTCTAAGATTCTTTCCTTTGGTTTCTCTAACCCATAGTGGTCTTCATTAAGAATCTTTTCTGCATTTTTAATATCAAGAGCGTCTATAGTTTTTTTG